>JAVQRZ010000039.1:0-14556 GCA_033582115.1 Candidatus Korarchaeum sp.
TGGAGAGCGCCCTAGTAGAATCCGTCCTGAGCTCCGGACTAACGCTATTCGATGTCCTGACCAAGAAGAAACCCAATGGAGGAGTTCTAAGCATCGCGATAATAGGAGAGTCCCACGCTGCAATTCATACTTGGCCTGAGACAGGAAGCGTAACTGTTTCGATATCCTCCTGCAAGGACCCACTGAGCACATGGAATGTCTTCTGGGAGCTAAAGAAACTCTTCAGGGCAATCGACCATAAAGCGATAGAACTAAGAAGCGGGATTCTACTCTCAGAGAGGATCGAAAGGAGATTGGTGGAGGCTCTAGTATGACTCTCACTTCTTCTTGATCTCGAACCTCATCCTCCCGAAGCCCATGTTCCTCATGTGGCCTACACCTATTAGCTCTCCGAACATGAGCAGTGTGTTGAGCCAAGTGCTCATCTCCTCGTGAGATGACCTGTGCCATTCAGGGTGGTCTATAACCTTATAGTTCACCCATCCCAAGAAACCGACGAACGTCTTCTCTCCACCCATATCAACAGGCTTCGTTGTACAGAGTTCGTATCCAGTTTCTACAACACTTAAATCAGCCCAAGTTGCGATTAACCTAGTCTCAGGCCCTTTCTTAGGGGAAAGTGCGTTCCATGCTGATGCTAGGGATGATATAACCATTCTAGGATTTGGGTAGAGGTAACAATACTGTGAAGTAGCTCTCTTGAAGCAAGTAGGGGTTAGGAAGCGGAGCCTAAAGTTCCTGCAAGGTTTATCTTGAACGAAGTCTAATATATTTATCTCTTGATGCGTATAACCAGTGACCTTAAAAGGAATTTCTTTTATTATTATAGTTGGTTTCTTAAATATCCAAGATTTTATAGCTTCGCTCACATTATCCTCATCGAATACTATTATAGAGCCTCTGTATTCAGAGCCTATGTAGACAGGTTCCTCAAGAGAGCCGCAGGGCATTTGCTTTCTCTCCCTCCTGAGAGCCTCAACGAATATCCTCTTAGAGGACATCTCCAAGGCTTTAGCTAATAAGGGGTCTTGAGAGGATATGGATTTCAGCAGAGCGGCCCTAAGGAATGGTCCTGTGAAAGGCACCACGCCATCCTTCTGACTCGTCGCTTCAATCTCAATGATCGAGATCATAATTTAATCCCCCTTTCAAGCACCGACCTCATATTAAAAGAGAGTTTGTAAGTTATAATCGTGGACCTATATGAGGAGTAGGGAAGCGAAAAGGTGTTTAGGGAAGCCCATCGTCCTGATAGTCGGACTACCGGGTAGCGGGAAGGATGAAGCCTCTAAGACGCTCAGAGACCTCCTGGGGTACAAGATAATTAGGATGAGCGATCTACTCCTTGATGAATTGAGGAAGAGAGGCCTCAGTGAGACCCGCGAGAACCTGAGGTCCTTAGGCTTAGAGCTCAGGAGGAGGATGGGGGGAGGGGCTTTGACTAAGCTCGCCGTAGAGTTGATAAACAACTCCCCCCCTCCCCACTGCTTTGTTATAAATGGTGTGAGAAACATAGAGGAAATAGATGAATTCATTAAGGAATTTGGAGATAATGTTATTACTATAGCAGTAATTGCATCTAAAAAAACAAGATTTATCAGAATGAAGGAAAGGATGAGGGAGGGGTTTGACAGGAGGAGCTACGAGGACTTCCTCAAGGATGACAGAGATGAGATAACACTGTTTCATCTCGGAGATGCTATAGCTTATGCGGATCGCTTCCTCATAAACGATGGATGCCTAGAGGAGATGAGGTGGAAGCTAATATCGATGGTCATCGACTAACAGATCTCCACCTCAATTTTAACCTCTCAGCTATTTCAAATGCTTCCCTCAACTCACCGAGTGTCGGTCTCCTGCTGATCTCAGGTACCTCTGAAGCTCTGTACTCAGGTCTGTACTGATCCATCACGTTAACTAAAGCTTTAGGGATGTTAACAGCTACCCACTCCAAGATAGGTTTAGTGCAGCAACTTACGTGATTGGGTAGAACTAAGTGCCTGATTATGATCTCACCGGGTGGGAATTTGTAAGCTAGGAGGAGGTTCCTCTTGACGACCTCAGAGTAGTTCATGATTCCACTCAACCTCCTTGCGCACTCATCACTCCAGTACTTGAAATCAGGGAGCCAGAGATCGACTATGCCTAAGAGTAGCTTCATCCCTTCCTCGCTCATGTACATATTGGAGTTCCATATAACCGGGAAGTCCTCGGAAGCGTACCTAAGGGATAGCATTATCGTGTGCATATTAGGTGTAGGCTCTCCTCCAACTAGATTCACGTTCCTAACGCCTCTTTTCCTCAGTTCGTCCATAATCTTAGCTAGCTTTTGGGGATTGGTGCTCTCTCCGGAATCGGGAAATTGAGATATATCCCAGTTCTGACAGTAGACACATTTGAAGTTACATCCTGAGAAGAAGATAGTGCCAGAAGGACTCACAGGAGGCTCTTCACCCATGTGAATGAAGTAGCTTGAGAGCTTAGTCCCATCTACCTTACAGACGCCTCTCTCACCTTCCACCCTGTTGACTCCACATCTCCACTCGCAGAACCTGCAGCTCTTCGCTACCTCTAGCGATAGGTAGGCCTTCAGGTCTAAGAGAGATACATGCCCTTCACTCCTCTTAGGCTCGCTCCCGCTCTCTAAGGCTTCCCTGAGGATCTCCAGTCCCTCCTCATGAGCTTCCCAGGGGTCCTCCCTTGGATCTACATGAATCAACTTTAATAACTTGAAGAGGGGGGGCTTCTTACCCTCCACTACCTCAATGTAACGGCTTAGCGACTCCCTTACCTCCTTCTCCTCAAAAGCTGAGATGCAATCCGGCCTCAGGAACCACATTATCTCCACCAGGGAGGCGGAGGTGGGCCACCCGGCGCTAAGTACAAAGGGGTGGCGTCCTAATGGACGCCCATGGACGGGGCCAATCTAGGGCCCCTTCCCCCCGCGCTGTACCGCGCTAGCCCGCGGAGGGGCTAAGCCCGCTAAGAGCCGGGTGGCCCGTTCTTAATATAAGTGTAAACCGAAATATATATTTTTCGGTTCAGAACTAGAGGAACTTTTATCTTCTTAAACCCATCTGAGCTCCTGTGATCCTCGATAGGACTAGGTTCGGCCCAGCAGGCTACCCCATAGGTGCTCCTAAGGAGAGGGTCTTCTCCTACTTACGAGAGATAGGGCTAGATGCCATGGAGTATCAAGCAGTGAGGACAATACCTAAAAGTGAAGACGTCTTAGTTTGGATAAGGGAGGGATCCGAGAGAAACGACATTTTACTCTCCTTACACGCTCCATACGCGATAAACTTATGCTCTAAGGAGAAGGGAGAGGCTAGTGCGAGGAGAATAGTTGACTCAGCGATCGCTGCAGCTAAGATGGGGGCTTTCCACGTGACTTTCCACCCGGGCTACTACGGAGGCATGAGCAAGGAGGAATCCCTCAAGCTTGCGATCAACCAGCTCGAGAAAATCAGGGAAGAACTTAAGGCAATGAACTTGAACATTGAGTTAGGGCCTGAAACCACTGGAAAACCATCCCAACTAGGCTCACTAGATGAGGTCCTCTCAATGGCCGAGGAGGTGGATGGGGTCTCTCCCACTGTGGACTTCGCTCATATACATGCTAGGGAGGGTGGAATCATAAGGAGCAGGAGAGAGTACGAGAGATTACTTGATGAGATCGAGAGGAGGCTAGGCTATCTCAACGGTCTGGTCATTCACTTCACGGAAGTCGAGCTCGCTAAATCAGGTGTCGGGGAGAGGATGCATCACGATATAGGATCTAATTACGGCCCCCCTTACGAACCTCTAGCTGATATAATGGCTGAGTATGAGCTGAAATGGGTTGTCATATCAGAATCCCCTATTTTGGAAAAGGATTCCGTGAAGATGAGGTCTATTTACGAGGAAGCTCTCAGGAGGAGTAGGTGAAAATATTTATTAATACAATAACCTATCGAACATCGGTGCCCGGGTGGTGTAGCCCGGTTAGCATAGGGGCCTGTCGAGCCCCAGACCCGGGTTCAAATCCCGGCCCGGGCGCCATTTATTACTTACGAGTGTAAGGGGTGAGGGGAATAAAATTCAGAAAGTACTTTTTGACGCTAAAAGAGAGCAGAGATATCATAGATAGATCCTTATCAGAGATCCCTGAAATGGAGAGAGTCTTCCAGAGGAGGAAGGTGTCCCTCCAAGTTTTGGAGGTACCTTTCAAGGATAGCATAGCAAAGATTTACTACCTAGAGAGTGATCCTGTATTAGTAGGACTTCCAGATGGCAGGTTACTACCCTTCTTGACAGCCGTGGAGAAATTTAACTTACCCCTACCTAGAGTGGTCGTGGACCTAGGAGCTGTGAAGCCGGTAGCGAGCGGAGCTGATGTAATGGGACCAGGAGTAAAGGGGGTGGAAGGGGAATTCAATGAAGGCGATCTCGTAGCGGTTGTTGATGAGAAATTCAAGGCTGTCATAGCGGTAGGAGTAGCTCTCAGGTCTTCTGCTGAAGCTAGAGAGAGAGGTAAAACTATTAAAAATATTCATCATGCTGGAGACTTGTTGTGGAGAGCTGTATCCCTGAAGTGAGGTGAAATTGCTTGAAGAGTAGTGATGAGTTATTGGAAGTGCTCTTCAATCCTAGGTCTATAGCTGTAGTTGGCGTCTCAAAGACACCTGGGAAGATCGGTCATGAGATAATGAACAATATAATTAGATGCGGATTCAGGGGGCCGCTCTACCCAATAAGCCATAAGTATGCTGAGGTCCAAGACATAAGGTGTTACAGATCCGTCCTAGATGTAACCGATGATGTAGATCTAGCGATCGTATTAACCCCTGAGGACTACATCCCGAAGGTCCTCGAGGAGTTGGGAGCCAAGGGTGTGAAGGTAGCGGTGATCTCATCGGGTAGTAGAAGAGGCTCTTTAGTGGAGAGGATAACAGTTGCCTCTGAGAGGTACAGTATGAGGGTGCTTGGACCCTCCTCGCTGGGGATCTACTATTCTAAGAGTAGGCTTAACGCCACACCTATTTCCCTCACTACCGAGGGGGGAGTCGCTCTCATCTCAGAATCGAAGACCCTAGGGATATCTATGGTGAGCTACGGGCTTTCTGAGGGGATAGAGTTCTCTACGGTAATCGGGACTGGTGGAAAGGCTGATATCAGGGATCAGGACCTTCTAGAATACCTATCTGAAGATGACCAGGTGAAGTCCATAGTAATACATCTAGAGGTCCTAAGGGATCCTAAAGCGTTCATGGATGGTTTGAAGAACGCTTTAAGGAAGAAGCCCATCATAGTATTGACGGGATCTAGGGAAATCCTTAAGAGACTTGAGCCCATGAAGAAGGAGCTCCCTATCCTGAAGGACTTCACTGCAGCTCTCGATCTATCTGTGGTATTCACGGGTAGGAGGATAGAGGGGAGAAGAGTTCTGATTTTGACGAACAGCAGTGGGGCTGCGAATTTACTCGTAGGCTCACTTGAGGGCTCCGGTATAGAACTACCAGTACTTAGTGAGACCTTCCTAGATGATATAAGGATGTTCATACCCGAAGGATCCTCCTCTAGGAACCCGCTCGATCTAACTTCTGATGCGAGCCCCGAGATATTCAGGGGTGTCATAGAGAGTAGCAACCTACACAGCGATGAGTTCGACTTCATCATATTGGTTTACTGTGAGACGAACCCCACGGAGTTAGATAAGTTTCGTACGATGTTAGTAGAGCTCAAGGATCTCGTAAATAAGCCATTGATCCCTGTCCTTCTGGGAGGAGATTCCGTCAAGAAGGTAGTTAAGGAGTTGAGGAAGGAAGGAGTACCTTCTTACTACAGCATCGGGAGGACTGTCAGGGCATCTGATTCTACGATCAGGTACCTTCTCGCTTTGAAATGATCCTCCCGAGATTAACCTCAGAGAGCCTTATCTCCCGTTGAGACCTCCCGTAACGCTAATTTTCCTCTCGGGTTCCTTTATCTCTTATCTGCTCGCTGAGCGAAGGTTTTAAGTTTTTACTGGTAGGGTTGTGGGGATTTCATGGGAGACTTACTAGCTCCGCCCAACGCTGTGGAAATACTCCTAGGCAATGAAGCGATAGCTAGAGGGGCTCTAGAGAGCGGTCTCAACGTAGCCGCAGCCTATCCGGGGACCCCGAGTACAGAGATAGGAGAGGCCCTATCCGTAGCAGCTAAGAGACTGGGGATTTACTTCGAGTGGTCATCAAATGAGAAGGTCGCTGCTGAGGTAGCTATAGGGGCTGCTTGGTCAGGATTGAGGTCTATGACCATGATGAAGCACGTCGGCTTCAATGTAGCAGCTGATGCTATATTCACCCTGACATACGCTGGGATCACTGGTGCTATGGTTATAGTATCAGCAGACGACCCCCACTGTCACAGTAGCCAGAACGAACAGGATAATAGGCACTACAGTGAAGCCGCTGGTCTCCCTATGATAGAGCCGTCTAACGTCCAAGAAGCTAAGGATTTCACTAAAGAAGCTATGGAGTTATCTTACAGATACAAGATACCATTCATGGTGAGGACGACGACTAGAGTGAACCACCAGAGAGGCCCTGTCAGACTCGGTGAGGTGACAGCTAAGCCCTTCACAGGCACGTTCGAGCCGCCGGAACCGGATAGGTACCTCCAAGCAGGTTCTATAGCTAGAAAGCATCACATAGAGCTCTTGAAGAAGCTTAAGGATGTTCAGGAGATATCCGGAAATTATGCGAGGATCGAAGGGTTTCAGGATGCCGAGATAGGTATCATAACGTCGGGCATATCTTACGCTCATGTTAAAGATGCTCTCAGGCTCTCCGGCCTGGAAGCTAAAGTCCTCAAGTTGGGTATGACCTTCCCATTGCCGGATCGTATTATCGGAGATTTCCTCAGGTCTATAAGCACTGCTTTCATAGTCGAGGAGCTTGATCCGTTCTTAGAGTTGAGGATCAAGGCTATCGCTAAGGATTACGCTCCTGACCTTGAGATACTAGGGAAGCTAACCGGTCACATGCCTCAGTTCCATGAGTACACTGTGAGGACAGTCCTGGAGGGGTTCTCAAAAGCTTTCGGAGTAAAACCCCCTGTAGATTTCACTGAGATCGATAGAAATAGCTCTAGAATTCTCAGTAAAGTCCCATCGAGACCTCCAATCCTCTGCCCAGCCTGTCCTCACAGATCAGCAGGCTACGCTCTGAGAAGAGCCGCTGGGAGGGCTGTGTTCATGGGAGACATAGGGTGCTACGCTCTCCTGTTCCAATCTCCATTTAAGGTCGAGCAAGTGACTCACGCTATGGGTTCCTCGATAGGCATAGCGAACGGAGTCAGCTTATCCACTCAGCAGGACGTAGTTGCTCTAATAGGGGACTCAACTTTCTTCCACGCTGGAATTCCAGCTCTGATAAATGCTGTTCATAATAAGAGGAAGATCACCGTCGTGATAATGGATAACAGGACCACAGCTATGACCGGACACCAGTCACACCCGGGAGTGCCTTATGATGCTCTCGGTAAGGAAGCCCCTAGCGTAGATATAGAAGCATTAGTTAAGGTTATAGGAGCTAATTACGTTAAGGTGGTAGATCCGTTCGATCATAAGGAGACAGAAAAAGCTTTCAAGGAGGCTTTAAAGAGCGAGGGTGTCTCAGTAGTCATAACTAGGAGGGAATGCGCTCTACTAACCGTGAGGGACATAAGAGCTCAGGGGAGGAAGATAGTTCCTTATAAGGTAAACCCTGAGAAGTGCACCTACTGTAGGGTTTGCATAAATACTTTCGCTTGCCCGGCTTTCGTTGATACAGGTTCCTCGATGGGAATAGATCCTGCTGTCTGCTTCGGTTGCGGTGTTTGCGTTCAAGTGTGCCCTTATGAGGCGATAGAACCTCAGAAGGGATCGATTAACTGGAGAGAGGAGAGGTTAGGGGTGTGATCATGAGTGAGGTGAGGGAGTTCAACGTAATAGTAGCGGGTGTCGGTGGCCAGGGAATACTCTTCACTACGAACGTGATAGCTAGAGCTGCTCTTAAGATGGGCATCAACTTCGTTCAGAGCGAGATACACGGTTTATCTCAGAGGTACGGGTCCATAAGGACTGAGCTTAGGATAGGGAGCGATGTCCATAGCCCCTTAATACTCGAGGGGACTTTGGACCTTCTGATCGGTATGGAACCCTTAGAGACGCTCAGACATGCCCCTTATATATCGGAGAGGACTACAATCGTGATGAGTGATCACATAATACCTCCTACAATAGCCTACCTCGCTAGATCGAGGATACCGAGTTTAGAGGAAATCTTAGATGAGCTGAGAAGCTTAAGACCTAAGAGATTAGAGGTAGTAGATGCTTATGGTTTAGCTGAAAGAGCTGGGGACTATATAGCAGCTAACGTCGTGATAATAGGTGCAGCACAAGCTACAGGAGCCCTACCGTTCTCAGATGAGATCCTAAGAGGGACTGTTGAGGAGCTATCCCCTCCGAGGTATCGGGATTTAAATCTGAGAGCTTATGATCTCGGGAGGGAGGCGCTCTCCCTTCCGAGGTGATCCTTTGCCCAGCAAAAGGATCGCTGTAGTTGACAGGGATAGGTGCAACCCAAAGAAGTGCGGTCTAGAATGCGTGAAGTACTGCCCGGAGGTCAGGATGGGAGTAGAGGATACTATAAAATTAATTGATTCTACTCTCCTGATTGATGAAAATCTTTGTACAGGATGCGGAATTTGTGTTAAAAAATGTCCTTTCAATGCCATATCAGTGGTAAGACTTCCGGAACCCGTGGAGGGAGAGGAGGTCCACAGGTATGGGCCTAACGGATTCACGCTCTTCAGACTCCCTCTAGTGCGGTTCGGGAGGATAGTAGGGCTTATCGGTCCTAACGGGGTCGGAAAGACTACAGCAATATCGATCCTCTCAGGGAGGATCAAACCGAACTTAGGTCTTGTGGATAGGGAAGTAAGCTGGGAGGAGATCCTAGAGAGGTTCAGAGGCTCTGAGCTCTATAACTACTTCAAGAAGCTGCTCAATAATGAGGTGAAGGTCGTCCTAAAGCCTGAGAGGATAGATAAGATCCCTGAGGTTGTTAAGGGCAGGGTCTCGGAGGTTCTCAGGAAAGTCGATGAAAGGGGTTCTTACGACGAAGCAGTCTATCTGATGGAGCTAGAGAACCTAAGGGATAGGGAGCTTAAGGAACTCAGTGGGGGAGAGCTGCAGAGACTCGCGCTCGCTGCGGCATACTTGAGGGATGGAGACCTGTACGTATTCGATGAGCCAACGAATTACCTAGATGTTTTCCAGAGGATGAAAGCTGCTAAACTTCTGAGAGCTCTTCAGGAGAAGAATAAAGCATTGATAGTAGTTGAGCATGATCTAGCGGTCTTAGATTACCTGAGCGATTACGTCCACATAATCTACAGTAAGCCGGGAGTCTACGGTGTGGTTAGCAACCCCCACTCAACTAGGGAGGGTATCAACATATTCCTAGATGGCTACCTGCCTGATGATAACGTCAGATTTAGGGAGGAGTCCATATCCTTCCTGCAGAGATCCATCCCATCTGAAGCGTCCTTTGAGATCATAGCAGCTTACTCAGATCTTAAGAAGGGTTTCGATGGCTTCTCTCTTCACGTTGAGGGAGGAGAGATCTACGCCGGGGAGGTGATAGTAGCAGTAGGACCTAACGGAATAGGTAAGACCACTTTCGTGAGACTTCTAGCTGGAGAGCTAGCTCCTGATAGCGGAGCTCTCTACATAGAGGGTCTTAAGATCTCTTACAAGCCCCAGTACGTCAGACCGATTTACGAAGGAACTGTCGAGTCCTTCCTAAGAAAGGTAGCTGATGCAAACTACTCAAGCGCTTACTTCAGAACTGAGGTTATTAAGAGATTAGGGATAGAGAAGTTGCTTGATAGGTACTTAGATGAGCTCAGCGGAGGGGAGCTTCAGAAAGTAGCTATAGCTGCTTGCCTCGGCAGGGAAGCTGATATCTACCTCATAGATGAGCCAAGTGCTTTTCTAGATGTAGAAGCTAGGTTCTCAGTAGCTAAAGCGATCAGAAGGAGGATAAAAGGGGAGAGAAAGGCTGTCATAGTTGTTGAACATGACCTACTCTCTGTGGAAGCCTTCTCAGATAGGGTGATGATATTCAAAGGGAAGCCGGGGGAGGAGGGATACGCTTCTAGACCCAAGGACCCTAGAGAAGGCTTGAATGAGTTCCTAATGGAAGTGGACATCACGTTCAGGAGGGATCCTGATACCGGCAGGCCTAGGGTGAACAAGCCGGGCTCCAAGTTGGATCAGATAGCTAGGGCTTCGGGGAGGTACTACCCTTGAGGATCTTAGGTCTCCTATTAGTGAGGGAGGAGGACCTTAGGAGCTTTGGAATGGATTTAGATCCTCTGAGCTCGCTCATATCCCTTTTCCTCTTCCTGACCTTCAACGCTACTTCAATCGTTCTCTTAGATCTCAAGATATCTTGCTCCAGCGGAGTTCTAGACGAGAGAATCCAAGCTTTTCTAGAGATAAAGAACCTACTGGCGGTATACTCCTGGTTGATCATCACCTTAAGTTGGGTGCTCACTGTAGCTATATTCACAAGGATAGTCCCGATTAAACTTAAGATGAGAGCTAGGAAGTACTTCTATATAACCAGTAGTTGCTCAATAGTTTATGCGATTACTGGAGGATTAAATACGCTTATATTAATTTTCTCTCAGGGAAGGATAATTTCTTGCGAAATCTCTGGATGGAAGGATCTTCTCCCTAAGTTCCTCCAGGAGACCCTCAACTACCTCCTTTCCTTTCCGAGTGTGCTAGTTCCCGCCCTCTCACTTCTCTCAATCATATGGTTCACGCTGGTGCTCTTCAAGGTGCACCAAATCTCTTTGGGAATGAGCAAGCTGGAGTCCTTCTACTACTCACTAGGGTTCACGTCCGCATTCATACTGATATCAACAACACTCATCCTCTTCGCTTCCCTCGTCACCTTATCACTCCTGTCACTTTAGCTAGTTTCTCAGCGGCACTTAGAGTTAGACCTGATGTCCCCAATATGGTATACCTATCTCTCACCTTATGAGAGATCGTGAGAGCTTTGATCACTAGATCGGGGTTTATACCTGCCTCCTCAGCGGTAGTAGGTACGCCTGCTTCGATGAGCTTATCCTTTATCGCTCTCCAGTCTGGACCCTGTCAGTAGGCCATCATGATCGTTCCTAAAGCGACTTGAATCCCATGAGATGATGTCTTTGTTTCTAATTCTGAGGATAATATATCTAAAGCGTGGCTAAACATGTGCTCACTTCCGCTAGCCGGTCTTGAGCTCCCAGCTATACTCATCGCTACTCCACTCCCTATGAGGGCTTTGACTAGTATCCTAGTGGACTCCTCTAACCGAGCTCTTATCTCATGAGCGTGATCCATAGCTATCTTAGCGCTGAGAAGAGACATGGACGCAGCGTATTCGCTGTAAGGTTCATCCCTCAATTTATAAGCTAGCTCCCAATCCCTGACTGCTGTTACCTTTGCGACTAGATCCCCAAATCCCGATTTGAAGGCGAGTGGAGATGCCCTGTTTATTATAGTAGTGTCCGCTATTATTGCGGTAGGGGCTTCTATCCGCTTCACTCCCCCTAGCTTCTCCTCGACCTCCTTAGAGAGCGTGAAGCTTATTGCAGGAGAAGCGATGCCATCGTGACTCGCTGAAGTGGGAACGACGAGGTACCTCACTCCAATTTCAGATGCAACTAATTTAGCGATATCTAAGGGCCTCCCACCACCGACACCTATGATTAAGTTCGCGCCCGCCTTACTGGAGATCTTCATAGCATTAACTAAGTCCTCGATCTTCCCATACTCAGATACTAAGTGGAGGAGTTTGTGGTCCGGTTCTAATGAGGAGATTAAATCCTCGGCCACAGCTTTAGTAACGCTAGGTCCGCTTATCACTACTATCGGAGAACTTACGTTCAGGCTCTGCAGCACTTCCTTAACTTTGGAGAGAGCTTGAGGACCAAAGAATATATATCTTGGGCTTTCTATCCTTTCAAGCCCTTTCCTGTTCTCCAACTTTTCGCACCACGTGATAGGGCTTCTGCTAAATATAACGGTAGTGGGTAACTCATTTATTTATACGCTACTCCGGAGGTAGTAGGTGCATATGAACAGTAAGATGCTAGCTGCTGTGTCTTTAAACGTGATCTTCGTAGTGATTCTGCTGGCTTGGCCGTTGATTAATTCACCTAAGTTCTCAGTATCCATAGAGGAAGATATCGTTCCCCTAGGCGGACAGCTCAACTTCACTCTATCCTTCCCCTCAGTCCCATTGGAGGTAAGGGTTGAGGTAATAGATCCGAAGGTAAACAGGACTCTCTACTCCGTTTCCCTAAACCCTAGCAGTGAGGTTAGAGGGAGCGTGAGAGTAGAGGAGGGGAGGTTCGGAATCGGATTTCACGTTCTCAGGGTTCACGCTATCTTAAACGGTCGAGAAGTCATTGAAGAGTCCTATTTCAGCGTCTACGGAGCTGCTCCAATTTACCTTGAGCTCTCGGTAGGGAAACCCACTTTGGTCGTTGAGATAAATCAGACGGAGAGTAATTACGCTCAGGTCAGCGAGAAGATATTAGCTAAAGTTAGAACCGATGAAGGACCTGTCGAAGGCGTTAAACTTCTAGCTGTTTCCATAGGGTCGAATTCTACAGTAACAGAGGTCGCTAAGACCGATAGTGAGGGAGAGGCTGTGCTGGAGTGGCGCGCGAACGTAAGTAGTAACTCTACGTACAGGGTAGTAGTGCAAGCAGTTAAGCCCGGGCATCCGCTAGCATCTGGTGAGATCAGCATAGAGGTCATCGTGAGGAGAAGTGACTAAAACTCCCTAGCGGATAAAACCTCTCTCTTCTCCCTTATTTGTCTTAGCCTCTCAACAAGTTCCTCTTTTCTTACCTTCCTGAACAGAGGCTCGAAGGATCTCACCTTGCCCAATGCGTCTACGGAGAAAGCGGTCTTTCTATCAGGCTCACCATCAAATCCGATCATATGCCATAGCTTCTCAGCGGAGAAGGGTAGGAATGCATACATGTAGTAAGCTAAGATCTTTAAGAGTTGGTAAGATGCTAATATAGTGGAGTCAGCTCTCCCCTTATCCACTTCGAAATCCCTCCAGGGCTCCCTACTGTTGAAGAACTTATTTCCCATTCTAGCTATCTCTATTAGGCTTCTAAGAGCTTCTCTCAGCTTTATCTTGACGATGTTATCCTCTATAGCCTTTCCTAAGGTTTTAGCTTCCTCTAGAAATGAGGTCGATTCTTCATCAAGTTGAGTTAGGGGAACGAGTCCTCCGTACCTCGAATTTATGAAGGAGAGTATCCTGTGCACCAAGTTCCCTACTATATCGTTCAGCTCATCGTTCACCTTAGATTCAAAATCCTCCCAGGAGAAGTTCGAATCCTTCTGCTCGGGTCTCGTGTAGATAATGTAGAACCTCCAGTAGTCAGGTGGGAGGAGCTTCAAGGCTTCATCCATCCATATGCCTCTTCTCTCACTCTTAGAGAACTTTTCGCCTTCGTAGAGTAGGAATTCCGTTGAGGCCACGTTGAGAGGTAGCACATAACCCTCCCCGCTCGATATGAGGAGAGCTGGGAATATTATCGTATGGAATGGTATGTTATCCTTTCCGATGAAATATATTGATTTTGTTTCACTACTTTTCCAGAATTTATCAAACTTATTTTCTTCTCTTCTTTTAATAAAATATTCTTTTACGGCAGAGACGTAGCCTAGTACAGCTTCCATCCAGACGTAAATCGTCTTCCCCTCTGAACTGGGGAACGGTGCAGGGATTCCCCACTTGTTATCTCTGGTCAAAGACCTCGGTCTGAGACCCTCCTGGAGCATTGATAGGGAAGCTGCTCTTGCGTTGTCAGGGAAGTTCTCATTACCCTCTATATATTCCTTCAATTCTTGAGAGAACTTCGGGAGATCGAAGAACCAGTGCTTAGTCCTCCTCATCTCAGGAGCGGATCCGCATATAGAGCACTTAGGATCCAGCAGGTCTGTAGGGTTGAGTAGCCTACCACAACGCTCGCACTGATCTCCGTGAGCTCTTTCGTATCCGCAGTACGGGCACCTCCCGGTCAAGAATCTATCCGGGAGGAACATCCCATCCTTCAAGCAGTAAAGCTGCTCCATCTCCCTCTCAAAGATGTGCCCGTTCCTATAGACCTTCAAGTAGAACTCTCTAACGAACTCCTTGTGGACCTCGCTCTCAGTCCTAGTATAATTATCGAAGCTTATCCCGAAGCTCTTGAAAAGACCGCTCACGTATTCGTGCATCTCGTCAGTGAGCTCCCTAGGGGATTTGCCCTTCCTTATGGCTTCTATCTCTATCGGAGTCCCATGTTCATCCGATCCGGATACGAAGATGACCTCCTCCCCTACCTTTCTGAGGAACCGAGCGAACACATCAGACGAGAGCACTTGAACCAGCGTACCTAAGTGAGGGACGGTGTTTATATACGGCCAAGCAGAGGCAACTATCCACCTCATCTCAGATCTCTTGAGTCAATTCATAGAAC
>JAVQRZ010000040.1:0-6872 GCA_033582115.1 Candidatus Korarchaeum sp.
AGGATCCGAGAGATCCTCAGGTTTCTCGAAGAAACCCCCATAAAAGGTCTGAGATATCTTATCGAATAAAACTCTGTTATCATCTATGAAAACCCATGATCTCATCTCAGATGGATCAATTAAATGAGAAGAAAGCCCATGTGTCCTCACTACAAGGTACTTGATCTTAGCGTTCCTTAACATTCACTCTCCCCTCTTTATCTGTCTGTACTTCTTCACCATCAGGAACTCCTCCAAAGACTCCTCATCTAACATCTCCTCTATGTAATTTATAGCCGCTTCATGATCGGGAATCACTATCTTCTCCAAGGCGTTCACCTTCCTCATGGTGTCAGCTAGAGCAGCGGCTAATCTCTCGAACTTAGCCTCGGAATTCACTAGAGGCATCATCTCCCTTATCGCATCTGCGAACTTCCTAGCTGCTGCTATGACCACAGCGTTTAGGGATGGTGAAACAGCTAGATTCAATCCTACTACCTTGATCTCAGGAACTTCAACGCCTATCACGCTTCTGACCCTCATCTCAGTCAGTAGAGGTGTTGTCAGCAAAGCCGCCTTCTTGATCTCCTCAGGTCCCGCTGCGGAGTAAGCTAACTTGAGCAACATGTAGGCTTCCTCCAATTTCCTCTCGATCTCACCTCTTCTCTTCAGATCAGGGATGAGAGATTGGCTTTCCTTGACGAGTTGATCTCTCTTCATCTTTAAAGCTTCTACGCCAGACTTCAGGAGTCTTAATCTCTCCCTCAACCTTATGAGAAATCCTTTAGTGGGGAGAACCCTCCCCACTGACCTGAAGCTCATCCGATCACCTTTCGACCAAGAGCCTCCTCTTCGGGTGATACTTGCTCAAGGTCTTCTCGCTAATCCTAGTGAGTTCAGACTCAGGGAGCACCGCTAGTATATCCCAAGCTATATCTAAGGTCTCCTGTATAGTCCTTCTCTCCTTGAACCCTTGAGCCACAAACTCCCTCTCAAATCTCTTAGCGAACTCCAAGTAGAGTCTCTCCCTCTGACTCAACCCGGCCTCCCCTACTATCTGGACTAACTCTCTAGCCTTAGTTCCTTGACTGTAAGCAGCATAAAGTTGATCCGAAATCTCTTTATGGTCTTCTCTAGTCTTCCCAGGGCCTATACCATCCTTCATCAATCTGCTCAGGCTCGGGAGCACGTTTATAGGTGGGTATATCCCTCTGTTATAGAGATCAAGATCTAAGAATATCTGACCTTCAGTTATGTAGCCCGTAAGATCTGGTATAGGGTGAGTCAGGTCCCCTCCCGGCATGGTCAGTATGGGCATGAACGTGATGGAACCAGTTCTCCCTATTATCCTACCGGCCCTTTCGTATATACTCGCTAAGTCGCTGTACATGTAGCCAGGATATCCCTTCCTGCTTGGGACCTCCTCCCTGGCGGAGCTAAGTTCACGTAGAGCCTCACAGTAGTTAGTCATGTCGGTCACTATGACTAGTACGTCCATCCCTAGGTCGAAAGCTAAGTACTCAGCTACCGTCAAGGCGACTCTCGGCGTGGTTATCCTCTCTATCACCGGGTCGTTCGCGAGGTTCAGGAAGAGCACAGATCTGCTCAAAGCCCCGAACTCTTCGAACTGTCTCCTGAAGAAAAGGACGTCATCGTACTTCAACCCGATTGCAGCGAAGACTATAGAGAACTTCTCCTCCCTACCCAGCACTACAGCCTGCCTAGCTATCTGAGCTGCGACCTCGTTATGAGGTAGTCCTGACTCGGAGAATATAGGTAACTTCTGACCTCTAACTAAGCTCAGCATACCATCTATAGCTGAGACCCCGGTTTCTATGAACTCATCAGGATAATCCCTCTTAGCTGGATTTATCGGAGCACCATTTATATCCCTGAACTCCTCCGCCCTGATGCTAGGACCTCCGTCTATCGGCTCACCAGCTCCATCAAAGATCCTACCTAGTACTTCGTCAGATACAGGTATCTTCAGGGTGGAACCTGTGAATTTGACTATAGCGTTAGAACTCAGTCCCTCCGTATCTCCTAACACCTGTATGACTACTTTTTCCCTACCGGCTTCGAGTACTTGACCTAACCACTCTCTCCCATCATCAGAGTATATCCTAACTACCTCTTCGTAAGCTACACCAGGGACTCCCCTCATTATGACGAGGGGACCCTTCACTTGATCTATACCCCTAAACGCTAAACCCTTAACGGACATTCACCTCACCTCCGCTAGAAGCGAGGATATCTCAGTCTCAAGCTGGGAGATAGCTTCCCTAACAGCTCTCTCGAACTCCTCCTCGGGGACGAACTTTAGTCTTCTTAAGAGACCTAGCGATCTCATCTCCGCTATCTTGGACATGGGGACGCCCGCTTCTATCAAGGGTTTAGCTCTATCGTAGAACTCGAGCAAGGTCCTCAGAAGTAAAACTTGTTTCATAGGGGGACAGTAGGTGTCGACCTCATGGTAAGCGCTCTGGACTAAGAATCCCTCTTTTATCAGCTCAGCTGATAGGAGAACGAGTCTGTTCTCATCGGATAGAGCGGCTTCCCCAACGACCCTCGCTATCTCCTCTAAACTGGATGCTGATTGGAGTAAGGACATCGCTCTCTCCCTGTAATCTATCATATCGTGCCCTGTTGCATTGATCCACCAGTTTTTCAGGCCTGAAGCGTATTTAGAGAAGCTTCTAAGCCAGTTTATTGAGGGGAAGTGTCTCTTGAAAGCGAGGTCCTTATCGAGGGCCCAGAAAGCACCTACGTACCTCATCGTGTGTTGAGTGACCGGTTCGTTCAGGTCTCCTCCGGAGGGACTTACAGCCCCTATCACAGCAACGGAGCCTATCTCATCTCTGCTACCAGCTACTTTAACCCTACCGGCCCTCTCGTAGAATGAAGCTATGAAGTCAGGGAGGTAGGCGGGGAACCCCTTCTCAGAAGGTATCTCCTCAAGCCTAGAGCTTAACTCTCTAAGGGCCTCAGCCCATCTTGAAGTAGAATCTGCGGTTAGAACTACGTGGAGCCCCATATCCCTGTAGTACTCAGCGTAAGTTATCCCAATGAATATACTGGCTTCCCTCGCGGGAACGGGCATGTTGCTAGTATTAGCTATCAAAACGCTCCTCTCGAGGAGAGGTCTCCCTGTCTTCGGATCTACTAGCTTTGGGAATGTATGGAGGAGATCTGTCATTTCATTACCCCTCTCGCCACATCCTACGTAAACTACGACATCAGCATCAGCCCACTTAGATATCTGGTGAAGCGTAACGGTCTTTCCGGTCCCGAAACCTCCGGGGACAGCGGACGTTCCTCCCTTAACTATAGGGAAGAAGGTATCTATGACCCTCTGACCCGTAACTAGTAGCTCACTAGGATCCAGCTTCTCCTCAAAGGGTCTCGAGTTTCTTACAGGCCACTTATGGTACATCTTCAGACTCTCCTTTCCTCCTATATGCTCGACGACTGCGATCGGTTCTTCCACAGTATAGTCTCCCTCTGGGTAGACTTCCAATACCCTGGCTCTACTGATGTACGGTGGGACCATTATCTTGTGGTCGATAGGCCCTTCCCTAACCTTCCCTAAGACATAGCCGACTGGACTAGATCACTCGGCTTAACCTCAGGAACCCAGTGCCACTTCCTGCCCCTGGGTAATGTGGGAGTCTTGATCCCTCTTGTGACGAAGGGACCTCCAGCTTTCTCAGCTATCACCTCAAGCGGTCTTCCAAGTCCATCTAAAACCTGACCGAGGAGCCCAGGCCCAAGTTCCGCTGAAAGAGGTTCTCCTGTTCTCTCTACAGGCTCTCCAGCCTTCACTCCACCGGTTGGTTCGTAAACCTGTATGACAGCCCTATCGCCTTCTATCCTCACGATCTCCCCTATAAGTCTCTCCTCTCCGACGTAAACTACTTCCCTTATCTTAGAACCCCTCATCCCCTCAGCGATGACTACCGGTCCTTTTATATGGACTATAACTCCCCTCTCAATGTAGGCCTGCTCTAGCATCTAAATCCCCCCGAAAATCCTCTCAACTAAGTAGTTCATCTTCTTCTCCGCATAGCTCCTAAGCCTCCCATCAAAAGTGTTGTAGTATCTCCTCTCGTCCCTCGAGTCCTTCACAACGACACCACCAATTATAGATAGGCCCTTAGGATCAACCCTGGCTTTGATACCCTCCCTCTCTAACTCCTCGGAGATCTTCATAAGAAGATCTATGTCCTTCTCCCTACCGGCTAAGTAGACCTCCTTATCACCTAAAGCCTTGATACCCTCGATACAATACCTCTTTAGTATCTCTCGGTAGTTAAACGAAGGATCTTCCCCATCAGCTATCCTCTGGAGTCTCTCCTGAACGGATCTAATTAAGCTCTCTATAATCTCCTTCTTCGCCTTCAATATGATCTGGTTAGCTTCGACCTCTGCAGCGCTCCTCCTCCTGGAGATCTCATCCCTGACCTCCCTCTCAAGTTTCTCCCTCCTGCTCTTAATTATATGATCAGCTTCTCTCCTAGCGGATTCCATTATATCGTTAGCCCTTCTCCGAGCCTCATTAATTATAGCCTCAGCTCTATCCTCTGCTATCTTCAAAATCGCCCTAACTATGGCCTCCGAGTCCCTAGATTCAACTAACTCACTCACCTAGGACCACCTCCCTCACTATCTCATCGATCATCCGCTCTACCCTATCAGTAGCATTCTTTCTCAACTCATCAGCCTTCTTAATAGCTTCTGTGAAGATTCTCCTCTCTTCAATATCCAATTCCTGCATTAAGGCTGCTTCTAAAGGTAAACTCTTGGCTTCCTCAATTATGCGTCTTGCTTCATCCTCTGCAAGTTCAATAATTCTTTTAGCTTCTGCCTCAGCATTCTCTATTATTCTAGCAGCTTCTTTCTCAGCTTCTATTATTGCCTCAACAAGTCTGGGCATGAATTCACCTCCTATAACTTCAACTCCTCAGTACCAAGAGCTCTAGCCAACAGATAAGATAAATCCTTCAACCTAATCCCTCTAGAACCCTCCATATCAGGTACAATAGCAAAAACAGGTCTAACTTTTCCTCTTCTTAATAGGTCCTCTCTGTAGTCTCTTATCTCCTCAGCAACCCTCTCGTTCGCGAAAACGACATGTGGAAGCTCACCCTCGTTCTCCCTGAAGAACCTGATGAGGTCACTTCTACACTTCAAAACTTTAGCAGAGATACCTATCATCTCGAATCCCAGAGCTAAGATCTCATCATCAGTTACTGCAATCGGTGAGCTGGATATTTTCCCTTTCTCACTCATTGACAGCACCGATTTATGACAGCGAGAAAAATATAAAAAGCCTTCCCTGAGGATTAGTTAGGCGGGGGTGGCCGAGCCAGGACAAAGGCGGCGGACTTAAGATCCGCTCCCTTAGGGGTTCGTGGGTTCAAATCCCACCCCCCGCACCTTTCATTCTAAATGTTTTACATCATTAACTGGGATATCCTAATATAATTTTATTTCATTGAGGAGACTTGGGTGTTCGCATTGGGCTTGGAGAGAGAGGTCAAGCTGAGAGTACCTCACTCAGATTTCACAGAAGCCCTCGGGTCACTTGGCTTGAAGTACGAGCTTATGGACCCCGACTTCCAGGAGGATATATACTTGGATTTCGATGACTGCAGGCTCATGCTGAGCGATTTCGCCCTCAGGGTGAGAATATCAAGTGGCGTAACGTGGATTACTTATAAAGGCCCTAAACGTTTAGAGTGCGGAGAGAAGGTCAGGGAGGAAGTAGAAGGCCCTCTAGGTAGTGAGGAATGTGAGATTATATTGAGAATATTTGGTATCTACAAGGAATGCCCTAAGGATCTAATGTCACTCTTGGAAGACATGAAGAAGGTCGGTCTCAGAGAGAGCGTTCGAGTGAGGAAGAGGAGGAGGGAGTTGAGGGTCAATAGGTTGCCACTGAGGATCTACCTAGATCATGTAGAGGGACTGGGCGAGTTCGTTGAGGTAGAGGGGGAGGGTTCAATGGAGCTCATTAGGAGGATGGGAATGAGCTGCATGGTAGTTATTCCAAGTTATGCTCACTTAATTCATGTATTAAGAAGCTTTAATAACTCCCGACCTCTCTAAGAGATCTATTGAGCTTTTTTCAGCCTCCTCATAGATTCTCTCCTCATTCTTAAAACTCAACTTACCATCGTAGAGGAGCAGCTTCCCTTTAACGATCACATGTCTCACATCGGTAGACCTAGCTGAGTACACTAAGTTTGAGATCACTGAGTGGAGAGGGCTCCACCAAGGAGCCCTGGTGCTCAGTAGTACTAAATCAGCTTCATAACCCTCTTTTATGCTTCCCACTCTCCAAGGCAGGTAGCTAGCAGGAATGACTGTTGCCATATCGAGAGTCAGTTGAGCTGGCATTACAGTAGGGTCCATCTTCCTCACTTTATGGATTAGAGCAGTTATCTTCATGGTCTCGAACATATCCAGAGTGTTATTACTAGCAGCGCCATCAGTCCCCAGGGATACCCTAACCCCTCTCTCCAAGATCTCAGGAACCGGAGATATTCCCGACGAGAGCTTCAAGTTGCTCACTGGGTTATGGGATACAAGAGCTCCTGATTCAAATAGCACAGGGATCTCATCATTCCCAGGCCATACTAGATGAGCTAGGACTGCCCTCCTGCTGAGCACCCCGGTGCTATGAAGCAACTTTACCGGGGTTCTACCGTATCTCTCACTGACCTCTATAACCTCACTCTCGGTCTCCGATACATGGACTTGAATCCAGAAGTCGGACCCAGCTCTGTTAGCGACCTCAACTAGACCCTCAGGCGATACGGTGTAAGGAGCGTGAGGTCCGTAGCATGGAACTATTAAAGGGTCATTAGCCCACTTCTTAACGAAGGAATCAG
>JAVQRZ010000041.1:0-1020 GCA_033582115.1 Candidatus Korarchaeum sp.
GCCTAAGACGGGAGGTAGCTTCAGTCCTCTGAAAACGCCTGCGAATAGTTTAGCAGCTATCACAAGTATGCTCACAGTTATTATGCCCCTTATAAGAGGCTCCATAGAACATCCTCTAAGGTAAACTTGGAGTTTTTATAAAGATAGATTCAGTTGGTCTCCTCAAGCTCGTTCCCAGAGGTAAACTACCGTGTTTCTCGTTCTCACGCGACCCAAACCTAAGCTCTGCTTTCCCTTCCGGCTAGTTCATGCCAGGAGGCCTTCCCGTCCAGGACCTCAGGATTCGCTTATTTTTACATCCAAGGAGGTATAATCTACATAATTATGTAAGTAGTTTTGGTAGTTTATCGGAAGAGATTCTTTTTATTTCCTACTCCGTCATACTTAAGCTCTCTAATGCGGGGTCGGTGCTATTGAGGAGGTACCTCATCGCGATCATCCTCTGCATCCTCTCGATCAATGTGATGAAGGATATCGCTCCCTCGAGGTTCATGCTGATAACACCGACTTACGATGGGTCAGGGTATGCTGTGCACCCTGATGTCCTCTACTTCGAGCATAGGTGGCCTAACAATAGGGGTTACAGATACTGGATGACTTTCACACCCTACCCCAACTGCAGCTTCTCCTACGAGAACCCCTCAATCCTCGTGAGCAACGATGCGAAGAATTGGTTCGAGCCTAGGGGCTTGGAGAACCCTATAGTAGCTCCGCCTTCGGAGGGGCACTACTCAGATCCTGATATCTTCTCATTCGGAGGCAAGCTCTGGGTGTTCTTCAGGTGGTCCCGCGGACTTGAGGAGAGGATATACGCTAAGAGCTCCAGTAATGGCATATCCTGGAATAGAGAGGCTATTATCATCAATACTACATCTGAGAGCTTACTCTCACCATCGGTAGTAGTTGAGGAAGGCTTTCTGAAGATGTGGTACATCGATATAAGGCCTAGCCCTAACTTGCTGAAGCTTAGGACCTCAAATTCGCCTGAGGGACCTTGGTCCGAGCCCTCTGTTTGTATCG
>JAVQRZ010000042.1:0-1934 GCA_033582115.1 Candidatus Korarchaeum sp.
ACTCATTAGATCAAGCACAGTCAAGCCCATGACCTTAGCAGCGAAGATGAGAGATCTCTTGGCTAGAGGAGACCCTGATTGAGCTGTGCTCTGCCAGGAATGAGCCGGGGTGCCTAACACCCAAGCCGCTGTGTTGAACTCCACGGCAGGAGCCTTCCAGCTCACATCCCCTACATCAGTAGAACCCATAGCATACTCGCCCTCTCCCCAGGGATCCGGCACCTCGTCATCGATAAGCTTATCTACCAACTTCTCCCATCCCGGCCTCTTGGACTTCCTCAGTTCGTTCTCCTTAACCTCCCTCGGGATCGTCTTAGCTATCTCCTCAGCGAACCTCCTCTCCTCCTCGCTGAGCTCAGGGATCCCCAAGGACCTCATGTTCTCAACGATCCTTAGGGCCATGGGCTTATTTGGTATGACGTTGTACATAGCGTCTATGACCTCCACCTCAACTCTAGTGCCGCTCATGAGAGCAGCCCCTCAGCTACGTCCACTACCTTACTGTATATCCTCTCCAGCTGATCCACCTCAGGCGCCCTGATGTAGTACCAACTCCTAGCGTAATCAGGGACTACGTTAGGCTGCTCCCCTCCCCTCTCGACTACATAATGGATCCTAGCTTCTTGAACGATATGCTCCCTCAAATAGTTCACTCCCACGTTCATTAGCTCAACTCCATCCAAAGCACTCCTCCCCTCCTCAGGGGAGGCTGCAGCATGCGAAGCTTGGCCGTAGAAGTGGAATCTGCATGATCTAACTGCTAAACTACTTAAGAGCGTAGCAGCGTTCATATCAGCAGGATGGTGGGAGAGCACAGCATCTACGTCATCGAAAAGACCTTCCCTAACAATGAAGATCTTCCCGCTGAAGTTCTCCTCAGCTGGAGTGCCGTAGAACCTCACCGTTCCACCCAAACCTAGTTTCTCAATTGCCTCCTTCGCAGCTAAAGCTGCGAGTAAGCCCGAGGTGCCGTGTATGTTGTGCCCGCACCCGTGACCAGGAGCTCCCTCAAGAAGGGGCTCTCTCCAAGGCACGGGCTTCTGAGAGAGGCCCGGTAAAGCATCATACTCGCCCATTATCCCTATCACCGGTTTTCCCTTCCCCCAGCTCGCCACGAAAGCCGTAGGCATACCGGCGATTCCTCTAACGACTGAGAAGCCACCAACCTCCAAGACGTTAGAGAGGAGCTCTGCTGACTTGAACTCCCTCAGTCCTAACTCAGCGTACTCCCATATCCTCATGGCTATGTTCACGAAGGCCTCCTTCCTCTCCTCTATGAATTCATTTATTAGCTCAGCGTACTCCCTCAATCTCCCACCTCACAGGAAGGAGAGAAGCCTACCAGCGTTCTTCCTCATAGCTTCCTCGTAGATAAGCTTGCCTACAGCCACATCAAGTATCGCTAACCCTAGGTTCATACACATTATCCTCTCACGATCCCTCTCCCTTCCCGGCTTCGCTCTCGTAACCACTTCCCCTAGCTCCCCGAATACCCTTCCCACCGGTCTTATCCACCCCTCCTTCACGTAGTAGTCAAATTGAGCGATGTCATCCGTGTAGAACTTATCCATAGAAGCTATAGCTGAGGGTTTCCAATAGGAATCGAAGTCGAGAGGGAAGGCTGAAGCCCCAAGCTTGACCCAATCAGCTTCTATCACTGGGTTCGGCTCCTTCAGTAAGGGGCCTGCTGTGACGATCACGTCAGAACCCTCGACAGCCTCCCTAGGGGACGAGGTCCTCACCACCCTCAGGTCAGTTCTCTCCCTCACGAAAGCTTCGTAGCTCTCTAAGGACTTAGCGTTCACATCATAAGCCTTAACCACTTTCAGGGGGAGGACCTTGGTCAGCATGAGCGTATTAGACCTGCCTTGAGTGCCGCAGCCTAGAATAGCTAGTACCTCGCTGTCCTTCCTAGATAAGTGCTTAGCAGCTAC
>JAVQRZ010000043.1:0-7850 GCA_033582115.1 Candidatus Korarchaeum sp.
GAAGAGGAAGCACATGGATACCATGTTTTTGGATGTTGCTCTGAAGAATTCTAAAGTCACCTACTCCTTGCACATCGCTGGGAACTCTGAGTTCCTCAGAAATTTCGCTCTTGAGAGAGGGGCTTCGCTTACACACAGTGAGAGGTGGCCTTTTCTCCTCGAAAGGATTTTTCCCTATCACAAGAGGAAGCTCGTGAGGATACCGGTGGAGATCCTGAGGTTCGAGGTGGTTAGAGGTGAGAGGTAGTGTAGTGGTACCTGGGGAGAGGATAGGCGTAGTGGAGGAGTACATAAGGGGTGAGGGGATCTTCGAGGTAGGAGGTGAGCTCTTCTCCTCCTACTTAGGCTTCTTGGATAGAAAGGACCTTGAGGTATCCGTGAGACCTGTGAGGAAGCCTATCCTACCGATTAGAGTAGGGGAACTCGTTTTAGGCGAGATAAGGAGCGCTGATAGGAACAACTTCAACCTATTCCTCACGATACTGCTGAAGCCTAGGATCAGCATCTTAGTCCCACCTGTGCACGCTAACATGCCGAAGAGGGCATCCAACCTAGGAGCTAGGCCGAGCGATCTCTTGATAGTCAAAGTGGAGAACGTTGAGAACGGTGTAGTAACGGTCACGATGGAGGGCTCAAGCGAGTTAGGGGTCATAAGGAGCATATGTGAGACCTGCGGGTCCCCCTTAGATAGGGGGGTTGGGTACACTTTAATATGTAGAGACTGCGGGAGGATATACCTTGATAAGAAGTTGAGCAGTAAGTACGGGTGGAATCCCTTCAAGGAAGGGCTGATAAAATATGTTAAGGAGAGGTTATGAGGGTAGGAGGAGCTTGGTCCTCTCGATAGATCCTTCTGAATTATCGGATTTCTTAGAGTACCTAGAGAGGAGGATGGAGGGCAGAAATTACTCTTGCAAGTACTCCACGAGCTCAGGTTTGAAGATAACTATATTCGGGGATAAGGAGGAACTCAAGGACTCTGAAGCTATAGTAAGAAGATCTTACAGGAACTTTAAAATAGTCAGGAACCCGGTGAGCAACCTCTACAGGTATCCATCGGAGTGGTTGAGTGAGCACGGGGGTGTATCGATGAGTCTCCTCACGCTCTCCTTAGAGGTAGCAGGGTTGACTGCTGACTGGAGGGGTGATCTGCTCCTCACTGAGTTAGAGCCCGATGAGATAATAGACCTGATGTCTGAACTCAAGTCCCTACTGGAGGAGATAAAGTATGAGGTGAAGCAGAGGAAGGCTAGGGAAGTTCTGGTAGCTGTTGCTGTGAGCTCAGGAGCCTCTCCAATCGACGTACTGGAGCTAGCTGAGGAGGAGGGATTCTTGGAGAAGGATGAAGATGGGGTCTGGTACTTCAGGGTCGATCCCGAGCTGGCGATAAGGGAGCTGAGGAGGAAGTTAACAGGAGGTGAGGAGCTTGGATTTAGAGGTGATTAACGTTTCCAGTAAGGAGATAAGGGTGGTGGTGAGAGGGGAGACATACACACTACTTGATCCCCTAGTTGATGAGCTTAACTCGATGGAAGAAGTGGAGTTCGCTGGCTACGATGTGCTTCACCCTCTGAAGGAGGAGTCCGTGCTGTTCCTCAGGGTGAGAGATGGTCTCAATCCTAAAGACGTGCTCAAAGATTCCGTCAGGAGACTTATGGAGAAGTATGAAGTGCTTGAGAGGAGCTTCATTGAACAAGTGAGCAGCTTTAGGGACACTGATCTCAGCCTATCGTAGCTCCCCTCAGTAGATCCTCTAAGGAGTTCTTCCAGAGCAGGTGGAAGATCCTCCCGCTCTTCTTATCACATACAGCCTCGAAATCCACGTAACCTTTGCTCATGTAGTATAGCATGGCTTTAGCTACGCTCTCCCTCCAGAGATCTAAAGCACCTTTAGCTCTAGCTTCTTCCAAGCTCCTAGGTATCTCAATCAACACTAAGCTGCTATCAACCTTCCTGAAGCCTGAAGGTCTCTTATCAAAATCAAACTCTATTACTTCCTCAGCTCCGGCGATCAGAGCCCTCTCGTAGCTAGGGGATTCGAGCTCTCCCTTCGCCTTCCTCCTCACCCTCTCGCTGTCTAAGAACCACCAGACCTTCAGCCTATCAGTCCTTAAGCCTCTGTTTAAGGAGTCCTCCATGTACCCGTAGTAGTTAACAGCGTACTCCCAGCTCACTACACCCAACTTCCCGAGGTTGAACCTCGTGTTCAATGCTTGAAGCGGATCGAATGTCCACTTCGCTCTCGTTAACCCTCTCATCATAACAGCTTCCCTCTGAGCTTGCTTCACTATGAAGCCTAAACCAGATCCCTTTGCTTCCTCAACGACAGCGCTCTGGTGCGAGTAGTGGTATAGCCCTTCCTTATCGATCGCTAGGAACCCCCAAGCGAAAGCTAGAGCCTCGCCCGTGTCTAAATCGAAAGCAGCTATCACAACACCTGAGTTCTCAGAAGCAGCTTTGAGGACGTGAGAAGGGACTGCTTCAGTTCTATCGCTCCACATTCCCCATGCTGATACCTGAACGTCTACTAACTTCCTCAACTCATTTGGATCACTTACCTCCCTGACCTCGATCCTCCTAACCTTCCCCTCTATCTCCTTAACGAAAACCTTACCTAGGAACTCGTTAATAGGGGCTTCCATCTCTACTCATCCTCCTATAGGCTAAGTAGAGCACTAAAGTAATAATAACAGCTATTATCAGGAAGTTTTCAATCTTATCTAACCAAGAGGAGATAGCTTCGTAGGTCTCACCCATTAGGAAACCAAGGAGCCCGAGGAAGGTGTACCTTACGAAGGAACCCAGTAGTGTGAGGAGAGTGTAGGGGACTAACTCTATCCTCAATATGCCAGCTCCTACGGATACGACGGATAGGGGAAAGATAGGGATTATCCTGAGCATCAGCAGGGAGAAGTCCCTCCTTTTATCATTGAACTTTGAGGAAAACCTCTCAAGATCCCTGCTCCCCACACCTAGGTACTTTCCATACCTCTCTACCATCACCTTACCCCCGTAGAGCCCCATCCAGTAGTGGATCAGAGCCCCTAGGGTAGCAGCTAGGCTACCCGTTAGCCCTATCACGGTCATAGAGTACAGTAGAGCGTTTAAGATGTCAGAACCGCTGGGGATCAGCGAGAAACCTGCTATCATAGGGACGAGAGGCGATGGGATCACAGTTATT
Organism: Candidatus Korarchaeum sp.; assembly: GCA_033582115.1. Taxonomy (GTDB): domain Archaea; phylum Korarchaeota; class Korarchaeia; order Korarchaeales; family Korarchaeaceae; genus Korarchaeum. Next base: position 3,182 of record JAVQRZ010000043.1, read on the forward strand.
AGAGTCTCAACCATAACCCCTAGGAAGATGCCAGGAGCCCCTAAGCTCCTGACCCAGAACTTAACTGCTTCAGTTACCCCCTGAACTATGCCCTCCAACAGAGCCTCCCTCCAACCTGAAAATCTTACCTCCCTTCACCTCGATGAGACCCCTAGTCCTCAAGGACTCCAGAGCTCTAGAGATCCAGTACCTATCCATCCCGAGCCTCTTAACTAGCTCAGCTGTAGTACCCACCACCCCTATGCTTTCCATTATCCTCTCGCCTATTGCTTCAAGCAGCGGAGATGGATCCGATTGAATTCTCTCGACTATAGCTGCCGCGACGGTTTTGCTGACGGATAACGTCTCCATGACATCTGAGATACTCAACCTCCTGAGTCCTCCCTCTAACTTTCTCCTCACGTACTCCCTCACTAGAGAATCTAACTCCTCCTCCTCAGGAAGCTCCAAGAGCTCATCTAAGTATATATTAAGTGTTATCCTCCTACTCTTCAATGTGTAGAGTTTCGCAGGCCTTCCCTTTCCCTTCCTCACCTCTAATATCTTTATCAACCCTGCTTCCTCCAGATCCCTGAGATGGAGGGTTACTGCTGGTAGAGTGAGGCCGAATTCATTAGCTAGGTCGGTAGCTGAAGCAGGGCTCTCTAGTAACCTCCTCAATATCCTTAACTTACTTTCACTGTTCAGAGCGTCAAGCATCTTCTTAGCTCTATAGACCCTTACCCTCTCGTACAACTTGACATCAACCCTTGAACCTTAGTAAACTCAGCTCAGCGGAGTTAGCTCTTATCTCTATGCTCATCGGATAGCTCCCCCTCCACAGCAGCGATTCGAAACTAGATCCTGAGAGGGCCTTCCCATCGTACCTCAGTACGTAGTGCATACAGCGGAGCGTTACCTTAGGCTCCGAATCGCTTGGGACGCTCAGAGCTAGGGAGACAGACCCCCTCCTTAACTCTACCCTGACCCTCGTGAGAACGGTAAGATCTCCCTCGACTAAACCTGAACCCATGTAGATCGAGATCTCCTTCAGCTCGACACCGTTGAGGGTGATGCTACCGTGCCTCATGCTTATCATGAACGACCCTCTCCAACCCTCAGGGATGTAGATAGAGAGCTTTCCCATGAGTCCGACGAGCCTCCCGCTGTTAAGGTCAGATATCTGAACTCCTCTGACTATAGCGTAAGGATCGGATCCGTTCGATCTCAGTAACTCAATGCTTCCTACCTCTAAGGATATGTTTACCTCTTTACAACCATCAAAACTTATCTTTCTCTCATAAATAGGTCCATAACTCACGTAACTCATGGGGATGAGCGATATAGCGAAGGAGAGAAAGATTAAAGATAGCAAAAAGGCGCCTAACTTCTCCTCCATCACCCGATCTCCCTCCAGTAGTATAGAGCTATGAGAGGCACAACCACTACAGCTAGCCCTGAGAGACCTATGAGTGAGAAAAGCCCTATTGAGAGCAATAAGATGAGCAGAGGACCTAATAAGGAGATCAATAGGGACCTACTAGTACTTAGATCATAAATGAGGGAGACTTCCTCAATTAAAATATAGGTAGACCATATGAATGCTATGAACAGGAACGCTAGGGATACTATTAGGAGCTCATAGTTGGTGAGGATGTAGGAGAGACCTAGGAGGAATGACGTTAGGGATTGAGGTATTACTGAATAAGCAACAGCACAGAGAGTCTCCTCCCACCTTCCTGTGGTGTATCCCGAGATTCTAGCGATTAGATGGATTATCGTAGCATAAAGGATGAGCCAAGATGTAGAGAAAGCGACTCCAATTACTCCAGAAAGCTCAAAAAGCAGTTCTAAAGGTAGGATAGAGGGTACAGTTGGTAGCCTTAAGAGGAGGAACGTCGCCTTAACTGAGAGAGAGGTCATTGTAAAACTTAAGACAATGTAGATTAATAGCGGGAGTGATAGGGGATGTCTCTCCACTATATGCACGTAAAACGCTTCTCTAGGGGAGATAAGCAACTTCCCAACTCTGTAGAGCAAGTCCTCAAGCCCCTCCAACTGCTCACCTCACCTTTAGTTAAATAAGTAAAGAATTCTTCTTAATAAACATGACTCAGTGCGAACCTCGTAAAAGAATCAACTTTTTAAATTGAAAGAGTGCAAGAGGCCAACACTAGAGGAGGGATGGTGATGGCTCGCCAATTTCAGGTGAGGCCCCGCCAATGGGGAATGGTGATGCCCCGCCAATATCAATGATAGACCCCTCTCTTAGGGAGGCCCTAGTTCTGTTCGGTCTCTTCAAACTGAGCTCTAGGCAGAAGGCTGTACTAACACTGACCCTTAAGTACGAGAACAAGCTCTCAGCGAGCTCTATGGCTAAGGTAGCGAACGAAGAGCTGAAGATACCGCTATCATCATTCTGGTTTGCTCTCAGAGACCTTAGGAAGCTCAAATTGATAGAGTTCGGAGATGGCGATCCTATAAGGCTGACTGAAGCGGGTAAGGTCATAGCTCAAGCTCTCAGTGGGGTGAGATGGTGGTGAAGAGGGTCGTAGTGAAGCTAGGGGGCTCGGTGCTCTCATCACCTCAAGACTTCATCAAATCGGCTGAGGTGATCAAGAGGGACTTCGAGAGCGGTAATGAGATCGTCTTAGTCGTCTCAGCCATGAAGGGACAAACAGATAGCTTGATAGAGATGGCTAGGATCGTCAGGGCATCGGGGGAGATGGCCGACGCTATAGCCGGATTAGGCGAGGTGCTTTCAGCCAGGCTGATGGCAGCAGCTTTAGGGTCACTAGGTGTCCCTTCGGTGGCTGTGGATCCCTGCTCCCCGCTCTGGCCTATCTACACAGATGGGAGCTATGGGGACGCTAATCCCGACATGCATATGACTTGCGGAGCAGTAATCTCCAGCATAACACCTCTTCTCGGGAAAGCCGTTCCTGTAGTTTGCGGGTACATCGGTAGGACTAAGGAGGGGAAGCTCACGACTTTAGGGAGAGGTGGTAGCGATACTACGGCTGTTGTTCTAGCGAGCTGCTTGAAAGCGGATGAAGTGGTACTGGTCAAGGACTCAAAGGGGATAATGAGTGCGGACCCGAAGCTAATTGAGAACGCGATCAAGATCAGTAACCTGAAGGTTGAGGAAGCCCTCGCCCTATCCGTTGGGGGAGCTAAGGTGCTACATCACAAAGCTTTGCGTTACATGGCGCCCGCCTTGAGGATAAGAGTAGTGTCTATAGAGGATGGGAGCTTCGCTAGAGGGGGTACTATAATAGAGGGTCACATACCTGAGCTAATGGTAGAGGTCCATGAGAAGCCGGTGAGCATGCTAACTGTTATCGTGAATAGCGAATATCCTCAGATAAAGTTGAGTAACCTCATCTCTGAGAGTAAACTTGATAGAGCGATGATACTGTACTTGGACGGTTCTCCTGAGGAGGTCGTGAGGGAACTCCACGGCCTCGTCGAGAAGGGTGTTGTTAAAGCGATCTCAGTTAAGAAGAACTTAGCGATGGTGAAGATTTGGGGAGGAGCTATAGAGGATATTCCAGGCGTTATAAACAAGATAGCTGAGCCTTTAGCATCAATGGGGATAAACATACACGGGATGCAGACCGTTCACAACAAGATAGCTGTGTTCTTGGACTGGGACAAGAAGGAGGTAGCTGCTAGCGAGCTGAAGGCTATCTTAGGGTGATTATGTTGAGGGTAGCTATCCTGGGTGGTACTGGAGCTGTAGGTCAGAGGTTCGTCCAGCTGCTCGAACGGCACCCTTGGTTCGAGATTACTGCTATCACAGGTAAGACCAGCGTGGGTAAGAAGTACGGTGAGGCAGTGAACTGGCTGCTAGGAGGCGAGGTCCCTGAGTACGTTAGGGATCTAACCGTAGTGGAGACCGACCTGAGGAACCTGAGGGATATCGATCTAATCTTCTCTGCCCTACCGTCAAGTGAAGCAGCCTTAGTAGAGAGAGAGGTGATGAGAGCAGGGATACCGATGGTGAGTAACTCCAGCTTCCTGAGAATGGATCCTCTGGTCCCTCTGGTAGTCCCTGAGGTCAATCATGACCACCTCTCGCTCATAGATGAGCAGAGAAGGATCGGCGTGGGACCTGTAGCTACCAGTCCGAACTGCACTACTACTATGATAGTGATCCCTCTTAAACCTCTGAACGAGAGGTATCGGTTGAAGAGGATCGATGTAGCGAGTTATCAAGCTGTATCAGGAGCTGGGTACCCGGGGGTCCCCTCGTACGACATCATAGATAACCTGATACCCTTCATAAGCGAGGAGGAGGAGAAGGTCGAGAGGGAATCGAGGAAGATACTAGGAAGGGTTAGCGGAAATGAGGTGAAACAAGCAGAATTTGACGTTCAAGCGACCTGTGTAAGGGTTCCGGTAATAGATGGACACACTATAGCTGTACATGCTGAATTCGAGGTGGAGATTGATGTAGACGAAGCCATTAAAGTATTGGAGAACTTCGATCCAGGTGAGAAAGTGAGGAGCCTCCATTCATCTCCGGAGAGGGCTTTAGTAGTGAGGAGGGAAAAGGATAGACCTCAGCCTAGGTTCGATAAGCTCACTGGGAAAGGTATGAGCGTAACTGTCGGCAGGTTGAGGATAGGGGCTAGCGAGATGAGCCTACTCTTCGTGACCCATGGTCACAACTCGATTAGAGTCGCAG
>JAVQRZ010000044.1:0-2922 GCA_033582115.1 Candidatus Korarchaeum sp.
TCGGAGGAAACTATGTCGCTCGGCGTACTGACCAAGTCCCCTACAGGGGAGAGCATAGCTAGATCAAGGGCTTTAGCCCAGTTAGTCTCTACTATCAAACAGTCCCTAGGCTCTCCCTTCTTATAGCCGACTAGGAACTTAGCTACCTCCTCCAGCGGGTTTATGGTGGCTGATAACCCTATCCTCACGAAGTCCCTTCCAGTTAGGTGGCTGAGCCTCTCTAAGGATAGGGAGAGGTGACTCCCTCTCTTGTTCTCAACCAAGCTGTGTATCTCATCGACTATAACCCACCTAACGGTCCTCAGCTTCTCCCGAAACTTAGGGGCCGTGAGGATAATAGCTAGGGTTTCAGGGGTCGTTATCAGTATATGAGGAGGTTTCTTCAACTGCTTAGATTTCTCAGTTGGTGTCGTATCCCCTGTCCTAACGGAGTGTCTCACCTCAGGAAGCTTCGGGTTCCTCTCCCTTATCTCTCTGAGGGGAATCTCGAGGTTCCTGTAGATATCGTTGTTCAAAGCCCTGAGTGGAGAGACATAAACAGTGTAAACAGAATCTTGGAGCTCCCCTCTCTCCCCCATCCTGAAGAGCTCGCTTATTATTGAGAGGAAGGCCGTCAGAGTCTTGCCCGTCCCAGTGGGGCTGGATATGAGGACGTTCCTCCCCTCATGTATGGGGACCACTGCTAACCTCTGAGGGGGGCTCAGTTCCATGAAGTTAGAATCAAACCAGTTAGCTACTGCTGGGTGGAGTACAGCTAGCACTTCCTCCTTACTGTATTCTCTGACGGTCCTCGCGATCATACCCTTCCCCTGCAGGTAGCTGCATCTTCTGAACGCAGTATTAAAAATACTTGAGATCCGAAAATAATGAGGTGAGCTTGATCTAATTTTCCTGAAACTGGCTTTACTCCTAAAGACATCAAGCTAGCTTGACATATTACTACTCCCTTAAGTTTATGCGTGAAGTCGTTATTAAAAGTAAGGGGGCTTATCCGCGATGTACTCAACCAAGAGGAGGCTTGAGGTAGTTGATCCAGACCTCTGCGTGGGCTGTATGTCCTGCATGTTCGCCTGCTCCAGGAGGTTCGGTGACGCAGGTCTCAATTACTCAGCTATCCGTATCAGGAGCGTCGGAGGTGTTGAGAGGGGGTTCACTGTGGTTGTGTGTAGAGCTTGCGATACTCCTTCTTGCATCAAGGTGTGCCCTACATCAGCCCTCAAGCTCAGGAGAGGGGGTGGTGTCACGCTGGACGTTAGGCTTTGCATAGGCTGCGGTTACTGTGTTGGAGCATGTCCCTTCGGAGCTATCTTCTGGGATGAGGTGAGCGATAAGCCCCTCATATGCACCCACTGTGGGTACTGCGTTGAGTTCTGCCCTTATGGCGTGATAAGGGTGATGTGATGCCTCTATCTGATGAGCAGCTAGCTAAAGTGCTCTACGTGGACCTCACGAGCAAGAGGTACAGAGTTGAGAGGAGGGAAGATCTCTTCTCGAAGTACTTAGGGGGCACCGGCGTAGCTGTACAGTTGATCAAGGAGGAGCTAGACCCTAAGGCTGACCCCCTATCCCCTGAGAACGTGGTGATCATAGCAGCAGGCGTCCTAACCGGAGCGTACCCTGCTGCCTCTAAGCTGGTCGCTATGTTCAAGTCACCGCTCACAGGCAACCTAGGGGAGTCTCACGCAGGAGGCAGGGCAGCTATAGCCCTCAGGATGTCCGGCTTCGGGGCTCTAGTCATAAAAGGAGCTAGTGAGATTCCTATCTACCTCTCTGTGCATAACGGAAGGGTGGAGTTCAAGGATGCGAGCGCCCTCTGGGGTGTGAGGAGTTCTCTCACGATAGGCAAGGTCCTCAGGGAGAGAGAGCCTTGGCCGGGTCTCAGGAGTATAATGAGGATAGGTAGGGCTGGGGAGAAGCTAGTAAGGTACGCTTCAGTAATTCTGGAGACCTACAGGCACTTCGGCAGACTGGGATTGGGAGCCGTCTGGGGTTCAAAGAAACTCAAAGCTCTCGTAGTAGGTGGGAAGAGAGCTGTACCCGTTGCCGACGTGAAAGGATACAGGGAAGCTTACAAGCAAGTTTTCTACGAGTGCCTCAAGAGTTCAGCAACTAGGAAGTATCACGAGCTTGGGACAGCTGAGAACGTCGTACCCCTTAATGAGATAGGGGGGTTGCCGACTAGGAACTTGAGGTCAGCTAAGTTCGAGGGAGCTGAACTGATAAGTGGCGAGAGGTTCGCTCAGGAGAGCCTGGCTAGGAGGACAGCGTGTGCTCACTGCCCTATAGCATGCATCCACATAGCTTCGATAAGAGAGCTCTACCCTGGGGAGAAGTACTTCTACGTTACGAGGTACATAAGCTATGATTATGAGCCTATCTACGCTCTAGGCAGCATGCTCGGGATCAGCGAACTCGATGGGGTTTTGAAGTTGATAGAGCAGGTGGACGTACTGGGTCTGGACGCTATAAGCTCCGGCGTCGCTTTGGCTTGGGTCACCGAGGCTTTCGAGAGAGGTGCTTTGAGTGAGAGTGAGACCTTAGTTAAGCCCGAATGGGGAGACTGGAGGACTTACCTGAGGATGCTAGAGCTAATAGTGGAGCAACCTAACGACTTCTACAAGCTGCTAGCTGAGGGGACTGAGAGAGCTGCTGAGAGGTACGGTTGCTCCGATTACGCGCTTACTTTCGGTGGTAACGAGATGCCCGGATATCACACTGGACCAGCAGCTCATATAGGCTACTTGATAGGCCTCAGGCACAGTCACTTAGATAATGCGGGCTATTCCCTCGATCAGAAGTACTTAGGAAAAGCTTACCCTGACCCTGAGGTTTTGGTCGATGAGCTCATGGAGGAGGAGTTCTGGAGGCAGGTACTAACATCACTTGTCCTCTGTTTGTTCGTGAGAGGCGTATATAAACCTG
>JAVQRZ010000045.1:0-3865 GCA_033582115.1 Candidatus Korarchaeum sp.
TCCCGTTCACCTCCCAGTGATGTAGTAGACCCTCTTCATCCTCTTCTTATACATCTCCCTCTTAGAGGAGATCAATCCCATCTTACTGAGTTTTAGCAGCGCTTTGTATATCCCCTGTAAAGTCGCTTCGTTAATTTCACGCCATATCTGATAAGCTGTCATCTCTCTTCCCTCCCTAATCACACTAAACACTCTTCTCTGCAGGTTGGTCAAGGAGCCGAGAGAACCCAAGCTCCTCCACCTCCTCAGACCGGCTCCTGTGAGTAGAGCGACTACATCATCCCCTAACCTAGAGGCTACTGCGTAAGCCATAGCTGAGACCGGCTTGACGTAAATCCCCATCCTCGCGAGTTTGACCAGAGATTCGATGGTGTCCCTAGGGTCAGCTTCAATTAACTTAGCTCCTCTGGAGAGTAGAAGCTCTACCAGACTTCCCCTGAGGAGGCCGTGGTGAGCTAAGTAGATAGGGGGCAGTTTCATCAAGCCCATCTCCTCCAACTCCGAGAATCCCTTCAAGATACCGTAAGCTAGGACGCCGGACTCTGAAGGTACTACAATTCCTCCGATACCTCCCCTGAACTCATAGATCTCATAAGCTATAGTTTTGAACCCTTCTAGCATGAAAGGGTTCTCGTAGGAGACTCTCGCTGACCTATGGCCGAACTTTATCTTGAGATCAAGCTGGGATAAGTAGAGCAGCTCACCCACATCTACCCCCTCAGGATCTACTCTCACCTCAACACAGCTCCCCGATCTCAGGAGGTAGGATGCCAAAGAGACTGTTACATCCGGGAAGAACTCGAGCTCTACCTTGCTTGAGGGATCGGAACAGCTCACCATAACAGAAGAGCCTCTGTCTATATATGAACCAGTAGGATTCTTGGTCTCGTCTTTTATTAAAATGCCACCTAATCTCCTCAGCTCAGTCAACCCCTCGCCTAAGCTTAATATCATTCTAGCTTTAGGTAAGAGCTTCCTGTACCTCCATATAGAAGGCTCGCTTTCCTGAATCTCCCAATTCAAGTTCTCAAGTTTGATCTCCATCAGAGAACCGCATTCAGGACAGCTCCAGCTTGAACTGGAAGTCGATCCGCACCTAGGGCAATTATAAGTCACGCGACATCGAGTCTCGTGAGGTTAAAAATCTCTACCAAAAACTTAACTCGGCTCTCGCAGCGGGAAATATTATCATGGACCCCCCCTAGGGGAGCCCATGATCCTGAGATCGCTTTACAGGAGATTGATCCCTTATGGCTACTTCTGTTTGTAGGGTAGATGCTCTGAGCCGAATAGGAACCTCCCAAGGATTAGCCTCATTATGTTCTGGCCACCTTCAGCTCCTACGTAGTAGCTGATCACCCCTCTGAGAGCCATCTCTAGGGGGGCATCCTTCGTGTATCCATAAGCTCCTGTAGCTTTCATGAACTCCTTCAAAGCATCTACAGCTATCTCAGGAGCTAGTAACTTAGCCATAGCTGCCCACATACCTACGTCTCTAAGCGTAGCATTTCCTTTATCGAACTGGTCAACCATCCATGCTGCTTTATACATCACCAGCCTAGCTGCCTCTATCTTAGAGTAATAGTCCACCAACGGGAACTGAATGCCCTCGAAAGAGGCTAGAGATCTCCCAAATACGTTTCTGCTCTTAACGTAATCTCTCGTGTACTCGAACATAGCCATAGTTGAGCCCGTGCATCCAGCTGCTACGAAGACCCTAGCTCTATTGAACCCCTCCATAGCGAGCTCGAAACCCTCATTTACCTTCCCTATGAGGTGATCCTCTGGGAGCTTCACGTTGCTCAGCCTTATCCACCCCGTGCTTATCCCACATCTCCCCATGTCCTCTAATAGTCCTGTCTCCACTCCAGGAGAGTTTATCGGTAACCAGAAGAGACTCATTCCCTTAGAGCCAACTTCGGGTTTCGTCTTAACTAAGGTGACGTAGCCGCCATCTACCTCCTTAGCCTCAACTATACCACTTATGTAGGTCTTCTCACCATTCAGGATCCAGTGGTCTCCTTCCTTCTTAGCTAACGTCTTGAAACCAGCTACATCACTACCGCTTTGCGGCTCAGTAGAGCATATGCCAACGAACCCCTCCCCCTTAGCTGCCTTGCTCAGAACCTCCTTAGCTAACTCAGGCTTAGCGTACCTCTCTACTATCTTTCCCCAAGACGCTTCGACCAAGTGGAAGACAGCTGTCGCAACGCTCGGATCTGCCCTAGCTATCTCCTCAGTGGCTATAGTACCCATCACCCAGCTAGCTCCCTGGCCGCCGTACTCCGGCTTCACGGTAAGTAAGAGGATCCCGCTCTCAGCAAGCGTCTTTATAATATCCGCTGGTATCCTACAGTTCCTATCTACCTCCTTAGCCCTAGGGGCTAAGACCTCAGAGAGGAGTTCCCTTAAGGTCTTCCTGAACACCTCCTCCTCCTCTGTGAAGGAGAAATCGACCAAATCACGCACCCCCGAGCGGTCGAGTTGATAAAAAATTAAAAAGTTTAGCTTTTTAGATCAGGGCGTCAGTACCTAACTCCCAGTCACCCGATCGACTTGACGGTATATTAGAAGCCTAGTGAACCAGATCTCCTTAAGAAACCTGATCCATCTCTCTCTTCAACGTTCTGTTGCTTCTAATACTTCTAAAATTTTTTATCATTTCGATTATATATGAGAATTCTTACTCGATTTCGGTCAATTAATTTAATTAAAAATCACATTATCAAGGCCAAAGTGGAAATGATTCTCGATAACAGCAGCGTTATCTAGGTTAAACTTTTTCTTGAAGATCGCTCGCAGGCATCGGGTGTAGGGATGGACATAGCGGTTCTAGTGAAGCAGTCTTTGGATGTTCAGCAACTAGTTGTGGATGGAAGGAGTGGGAAGATCTACTTGGATGAGGCGCCGACTAAAGCTGGTGATATAGAGATCAACGCTACAGAGGAGGCTATCAGGATAAAGGAGAAGATAGGGGGGAAGGCTGTAGCCATAATGCTAGCATGCTGGGGGACCTCTGGAAGGAGGATCAAGGAGGCTAGAGAGGCCCTAACTAGGCTGTTAGCGATGGGATTGGATGAAGCCGTACTCCTGCTAGGTGATCAGAGCATGGATACCTACGCTGCTGCTAAGGTCATCGCTGAGGAAGTGAGGGCTGGGAATTATCAGCTCGTCTTAACGGGGGAGGGGAGCGAGGATAACTTCTCTGGGGTGATTCCGGGTAGAGTAGCAGCTGAGTTGGGGTGGCCCTACTTAGCTTACGCAACAGCTATAGAGGTGAGCGAAGAGGAGCTTAAGGTCACTAGGAGCTTCGAGGATTACGATGAGGTCATATCGCTCAAGTTACCTGCGATCATTTCAGTAACTCAGGAGATAAACCAGCCAAGGATCCCGACGGTCCTCCACATAATGAAAGCAACTAAGAAGCCAATAACTCAAAAGGAAGTAACGGGTATAGAACCCAAGGTCAAGATTAGGGAGCTGAGGGCTCTTAAAGTCGAGAGAAGGAGAGAGATCATTGAAGGAGATTTGGAGGAATCTATAGAGAAGCTTCTGGGGGCTCTGAAGTCCGAGGGACTAATTGAGGTGAGACTATGAAGGTTTTAGCTTTCAGCCACTATCCAGACTTAGCTGGAGAGCTCGTATCCGCTGGAGCGAGCGTAGGAGAGGTCTCCCTCCTCCTGACCTCGGATCAGAAGGGTAAGTTGGCTGATGTGAGAGGCGCAAGGCGAGCGGTTGTATGTGATTCGATCATCTCTGATGATCAAGCTGCCCTTTTCGACCTTCTAACCGAGCTAGCCAGGGACTATGAACTACTCCTGCTCTCTAGTGATAAGAGGGGGAGGGAGCTCGCGGGCCAGATAGC
>JAVQRZ010000046.1:0-1628 GCA_033582115.1 Candidatus Korarchaeum sp.
CTGAGGACTTGTCCTCCTTCCTCCCGCTCCTGCTACCGACATAGTAAAGCTTGTTCAAGGAGGATAGCGGAATTACGTTTACTGAGAAATCACCATACCTCTCTATGAGCTCGAGCGTCAGGGCTTCAGTACCAATGGACGTCATAAGGGAGGGAGGTTCTTCTCCAACAGGGCTTACCCAGCTAGCTGCCATGAAGTTTATCCTCTCCCCCCATCTCCCACTACCTATGACGTAAGCCGGCCTAGGATGGAGCATGAGGTAGAACTTACTGACCTCTATCATCATTGAGGTATTATGGATGATAATATTAAAATTATTTCAAAAGTCACCTTCAGTGAGCTTAAGTTCTCTGATTGTGCCCCTGCACGACCAACCTGTACTCCCTCTCTACCAAGCTCTGAGATATATCAAGATAGACCTCAGTGGTCCTCAGGTTGCTATGACCTAGGATGTGCTGCAGCACCCTAGGGCTACCTCCTCTCGATAGGAACCAGACGGCGAAAGCGTGCCTAACAGCATGGGGGTGAGTCTTAAGCAGTTGAGATACCCACCTCCTCACGGTCCTATCGCTCACCGGGAAGACCCTCTCATCCTCCTTTCCCAGCTCCCTCAGAAGCCTCTCGGTCCTCTCAGTGAAGTAGACGTACCTGCTTTTATCCCCCTTCCCCTTCACGAGAGCTCTCCTGTTGCTCATATCTAGGTCGCCCCACCTCAGTGATACGAGCTCTCCTACTCTCATCCCGGTCTCAGCTAGCATCACTATAGCCGCTCTAACCAGAGGCTTAGCCTCCGAGATGATGCCATCTATCTCACTGTAGGTCCTGATTAAAGCTTCGTCCACCTTCGGCGGTGGAGCAGAGGATCTTATCTCCTTAGCTAAGGACCTAGCTTCATCACTTAAGTCCTTCCTGCCGACTACCTTGAAGAACCTGGAGAGCATGTAGAGTTGTTGCTTCAGCGTCCTCCTAGATACAGCTGACTCTCTCCTGGAGGCCCATATCCTGACGTGAATAGGCTTAGCCTCGCTCAAGGGTACCAAGCTGAGGAAGGAGGAGAAAACCACCTTGTACTTCCTCTTACTCGATTGGGATAAACCCGCTAAGGCAGCCTCGATGAACTCGTTCATCGGTGATCCACCCTCATCGACCCCCTGGCCCATTCAGTTGCTACTGCTCGAAATTTAAATACCTGAAATAGCTAGTTCACTCATCCCCCACTCTATCAATAGGGCCCAATAGCAATAGTCCGTTCTGATGAGACCTTCAGACTCTGCTCATCCTTCGGAACATTCGCTGCTCAACTTATCCATCAAGTAGAGCATGCTCTCAGCAGTGAAGTAGATGCTCTCTAGCAGGGACTCCTTGTTGAGGTGACAAGGGTCTATGTCATGTTCCACAACGACTACATCTTCGTTGAGACATACCTTACAGGGGATCCCCCTATCCACGATCTCCCAGGAGGACTTAAGTAGGTCAAGAGCCCTCCCACCTACCGTCATCGGAGGATTAGCTGAAGCTATTACATAGACAACACTCCTATCCTCCTCAGCCATTATGTAGATGACTACTTCCTTCCCTCCCTCCTCTATTATGAGGACGAGCGTCCCCTCGTGCTCGGCCGTCCTGAT
>JAVQRZ010000047.1:0-1131 GCA_033582115.1 Candidatus Korarchaeum sp.
GAAGCAGCCACCCCACCGACTAGAAGCAACTCACCCTTCCCGGTTAGTGCTAAAGCCCTCTCAGCGACCTCAACTGTCATCGAGAAAGCAACCTCCATGAAGCTCCACACGACATCCTCCTTCTTGAAACCTGTTCTTAGCTTTCTCAATGCCTCCGTGAGTAACCCGCTGAAGGAGAGATCCATCCCCTTCACTGTGTAAGGTAGCTCCACCCAATCACCCTCGATGGAATCCATTATAGGGCCGGGTGGAAATGGCAGCCCCAACTCCCTACCCAATCGGTCTTGGGCATTACCGAGCCCTATGTCTAGGGTCTCTCCCAAGACGACGTACCTCCTTCCGTTATGAGAGATCACTTGAGTGTTCCCTCCGGAGACGTAGAGAACCACGGGGTCCTTGGAGCCGGTAGCCATCCTACCTACCTCCACATGAGCTATTGGATGGTTCACCCCGATTAGCGGTTTATTGAGCTTCAAAGAGAGGGATCTAGCAATAAAAGCTCCAATTAAAAGGGGTTGCCCAATTCCAGGTCCTCTCGAATATCCTATTACTGAGATATCCTTAATAGATACTCCGGCTGACGATAGAGCGTCCCCTATTACTTCTAACGCGACGCTCGAGTGATGTTCAGCTAGCTCATGAGGTCTCATACCTCCGCTTCCTGAGGAGTAAGTACGCCACTTGTTCGAGAGCACTCTACCTCTGGAATCGACTACTCCCACACCGAATGTATGCGCTGTGGACTCTATGCCTATTGAGATGACTTCCTTATCCTCCGATACTCCTTCAATACGATCTCGAATGGGACATCCCCCTCCCTGACCAGCAAGGGCTCTCCCCTAGTTAAATCAACTATGGTCGATGGTCGGCTCTGTGGTAGAACCCCGTAATCGAGAAGCAAATCAGCTTTAATTTCACTAGCAGCTTCATCAGGATCTAGTTTGGGAGGTCTTCCTGATAAGTTAGCGCTAGTAGCTGTTATCGCCCTTCCGAAGTCCCTTATCACTTCCAGCACGATAGGCAGGTTTGGGATCCTGATCCCTATAGCCTCAGGGTTCACTAAGTCCGGGACCCTGCGGGTCTTCTTGAGTATGAAGGTGACCTTCCCCGGGAGGAACTTCCTCACTAGTT
>JAVQRZ010000048.1:0-10200 GCA_033582115.1 Candidatus Korarchaeum sp.
GGGAGGTGTCATATTGATAGGTCCTATACCGATAGTCCTCGGGACCGACCAAGAGATAGCTAAGGGGCTCATGATACTAGCTATCGTATTGGTACTAGTGACCACGCTTTTGTTCTTAGTGCTACTGAGAGCAGCAGGGTGATCGCTTGGAGGTCGAGAGGTTAGCTCACGTCCTCATACTAGTTGGCGTGACTATCTCGATCCTAACGTTCCTGATGATCCCTATGCTCGCGATCCTCTCGAGTAGCCCCTCGGTAAGCGGTGGAGGTTGCGTGATCATACTCTTCCTCCCGATATGCTTCGGCTTCGGTGAGCAACCGCTCCTTATGGCAATTATCGCGATGCTTATGTCCTTAATAATTATAGCAGTGAGCTACCTGCTCCTCAGAACGTTCAGGGATGTACCTCAGCATCAGTAGCACAGTTGACATTGCAGCGGAAAGCTTTTATTCAGATACCCTCCTAGAGAGGAGGGTCGATCATCTTTGCGGAAGTGTTCTTGGTACTAGGTTTCGCTCCTGATACGAGCCAACTCGTGAGACTAGTGAGCCTTCACGGTGGAAGGTTGCTTGAGGATCGCCTCCCTGCTAGAGGGGTTATCTTAAACCTCCAAAGCTACAACGGGAGCGATTCCCTCTACTCCATAGAGTTCAACTCTGATTCCAATATGAGGAGTTTCCTAGAGGAAGCTAGGAAGTACTTCCACTTGAAGGCTGTCTTGGAGCTGGGAGGCGAGGAATTACCATTCTATGTCCTCTGTAGGGCGAAGAAGTATAAGGGTTCTGCTTTCTACGATCCCTCAACGGACTCCGAAAGGGCTTGAAATCTCCCTAACGACTTTTTTGATGGAGTACAGGTTACCTTATTAAGGTCCCTCGGTCAGTTGTTTCGATGTTCAGTAAGATACTTGTCCCGATGGACGGTTCCGATCACTCATTCAAAGCACTAGAAGTCGCTATAGAGATAGCAAAGAGGTTCGGAAGCAAGTTAACCGTGTTATACGTCTCCTCACTGAGTTTCATCCCTTTAGTAGCTCCTGAGACACCCTTCATCGCTTCTATGCCTATAGTGAACCCATCCGAATTTATAAGGCTCAGGGATGCTGAGAGCAAGGCCGCTGAGGAGTTGCTGAGTAGAGCAGAAGTTATGGTTAGGGAGCAAGGCGTTGAAGTGGGGAGGATGAGGAGGGAGGGGCACGTGGTTCAGGAGATAGTTAGAGCAGCTAAGGAGGGAGGGTACGAACTGATAGTGATGGGCACGAAGGGGACTAGCGGTATAAAGGAGCTCCTACTCGGTAGCGTTGCTGAGGGTGTCGTGAGGCACGCCCCTTGCAGCGTGCTTGTTGTGAGGTTAGATAGGAGGTGAGTCTAAGCTAGCGTGAAGGTTCAACAGGCGACAGGTACCTCACGAGGACCCTTGAGCTAGCTTTCAGTTCTCAGTTAGCAGCTCAGCAGTGCGTGGAGCACTTATCTGTAGAGCTCGAGGACACTTGGAGAGGGTAAGGAGTTTAGATACGCGATTAATGTTCTTAAGGGGATCAGAGGTTGCTTTAGAGACCCCTAAGTATGATCATAGAGCGCTAAACGGCTGCCCTTCGCTAGGTACCTAGTTCTCGAAGTGGCTAACGTAAGGGTCGAAGCTGATAGCTTCCTGAGGGAGTTCCAGAGGTACATGGAGTAATTGCCGTGGTTGAAAGGGAGGTAGAGATAGTGGATCTAGCTGTTCGCCCAGGAGGAAGGTCCCGTTTGGGCATAAATATTGAAGCAATCAATCCTCACTGCTAGGGCTCGCGGATCTCGGTATCGTCTGGCAAGCGACGGCTCTCTTAGTATCCCACTTGAACGATGTAGATACCATCTGAGGGGACCGCGCACACCTCATCGGAGCTTACACTGCTGAGGTTACAGATAACCTCACCGCTCGGCTTGAGGAACTTCAAGTCCCTAGCTCATCGTTAACGTGAATCCTGTATTGAAGCTGCGGTAAGCGTAAAGCTTCTCCCTCTGAGTTGCCCCTGAGTTAGTGTAGCAAATATGCATGAATGTTGCTCATGAGGGTTGATATCCCTAGGAGCAGAACACCCAACTTCAGACTCCCCGTACCTGAGAGTATCTAGGAGGAAGGTGATGTAGGAGAGAACCACTACTAGCGACACTAGGATCAAACTAGGCTCCACTATGAAGTAGAGCCAAACGTTAGAGTAGGGGTTAGGTGAGTATCTACCTGCAGGTTAGCTAACCTGTACGGGTTGATCGTAGCTGCAACTAGCAGCATCCCCACTAAGGAGAGCCAGCTCGATATAGAAGCGACCCTTCTGTAGCTCTTGACTCGGGAGGTGTAGATTGGTAGAAGCACTATACCCCAGAGGAGCAGTATGACGTGCTAGTGTCCTATCATGTAAGCGAGCTCAGTCAAGTCCATAACCCGCTCCTGAACTCCGGTTTGGAGGAGAAGAGCTTCCTAAGGCTAATAGTGACGATAACCTAGGTATCGTGATGAAGACCCGCACCCACACTTTACCCAGCTTAGCCTTCCCAGAAGAAGCCCCTTCGGACTGAGCAGATCTACAAGCCTTGGGTCATGAAGTAGAGTATTAGGGTCGGGGCTATCAACTCTGAGGATGAGTTACTTCGATGCTCCGAGGAGGGTGAAGGCGAGGGAGCTTGCTGAGCTCCTATGGGTGAGCTCAGCCGTCTTGAAGGAGTTCCTCAGGGAGGCTCTGAGGAACCTCATAGTAGAGCGTTACATCGCCTTGACGAGGGGGCGTTCTGAGGGCTGAAAGCTCGGTAAATTTTATAATTTTTTAATGATCCGTTCTATTTACGGGGACCTTATTGAAGTTCGCTTTCCTCTGCAAGGAGAGGAAGAGTGTGAGTGGCTTCAGGATAGCTGTAGTAGGCAGTGGTGCAGCAGGTCTCTCAGCGGCAGGCTACTTGGTTTGCAGAGGTCACGACGTTGAGTTCTATGAGAAGCTCCCCTTGCCTGGAGGCTTGATGACCTTCGCGATACCTAAGAGCAGGATACCCCTTGAGAGTGTTATGGAGGGTGTTGAGGACCTCGAGAGGAACTTCTCAGTCAAGTTCAACCTCGGGGTCAAGGTATGCTGCAGCGACACTGATGAAGGCGACCACCTCTCCAAGAGCAGGGTATCTCTGAGCGAGCTATCTAAGGACTACGATGCTGTTCTGATAGCTACAGGTACCTGGAGGTCTAGGAAGCTCAACTTGGAGGGAGAGGATTCAGCTAACGTCCTCTCAGCTATAGACTACCTGATGAGACTCCACTCAGATATGCTAGGGATAGGGGAGCCCTTGAGGAATCTCGAGAGAGTTGTGGTGATAGGAGGGGGGCTCAGCGCTGTAGACGCTGCTGAAGAAAGCATCAACGTGGGGGCTAGCGAGGTCTACCTAGTGTACAGGAGGACGATCAGCGAGGCGCCTGCAGGCGAGTGGGAGGTGAGGAGGTTGATTAGCAGAGGGGTGAGATGGGTAGAGCTAGCAGCACCGAAGAGGATACTAGCTGAAGGGAGTCTCGCTAAAGGTGTTGAGTTCCTAAGGATGAGGTTAGGAGAGCCTGATGAGACGGGAAGGCCTAGACCAGTTCCTATAGAGGGTAGCGAGTTCACGATAGAAGCTGATATGATCGTTAAAGCGATAGGAGAGCTACCTACACCTCCAGCATCGGAGGAGCTCTCCAAGTTCTTAGATGAGGCAGGGAGGCTTAGAGTGAATGGGAACTTCAACATACCAGGCACTAACCTGTTCGCAGCTGGAGACGTAGTATCAGGACCCTCTAAGATAGGGAGGGCTGTTAAGCAGGGATTGAATGCGGCAAAGAAGATAGATGAACTCTTAGCTAAGGGGAAGGTGAGGAGGTATGAGCATGGAGGAGCCTGCTGAGGTATGCGAATTCCTCAACATAGAGGTCGAGAAGTGCGTGGAGCTCGGGAGCTTCCTTAAGGTGGTGGACTTCTTCAAGTGCATAGACTGTGAGACCTGCAGTGTCGTCTGCGAGTTCACTCACGGCAAGTCCTATGTCAAGATGCTCAAGTCAAAGATAGGAGTTGAGAAGCCCGTCTCCTGTTTCCACTGCGAGGACGCTCCTTGCGTCAAGGTCTGCAAGAAGGATGCTATAATCAGAAAGGAGGACGGAGGGCTCTACATAATACCCTCTAAGTGCAATAAGTGTTTGGATTGTATCCATGCATGTCCATTCAAGGCCATAAGGTTGGGAGGGCCTGGAGGCGCTCCGGGGAAGTGCGACTTATGCGAGCAGCTGAGGAGCGAGGGTCTTGAGCCTGCATGTATAGCTATGTGTCCAAGCAATGTAATAAAGGTAAAAAAGTTTAAGAGTTAGGAGTAGAGGAGGTTCTCCCTCTCCAACATGTCAGCTATCCACTTGAGCCCTAGTTCCTCGAGTTTAGCCCTAGTGGGCCTTCCCTTGACCCAACCCCTCTCAGCATAGTACTCAGGCAGCATCTCGCTGAGCTTAGTCACGTGGCCCTTCGTTGGTCCCTCTGGCATCGGTTCCTCAAGAAGTCTCTTGGGGAGCGTATCGTACTCCTCACCGTCGCCGAAGGAGAGAGCGTTGAAAGCCCTCTCAGCGTTGTATATCCTCTCACCTATCCTCTCGAACTCCTCAGCGTTGACGTCCCAACCTGTGACAGCTGATAGCTGTGAAGCTAGCATATCGTTACCGTAAGCGAAGGTCACGAACTTGCAGACTATCAAGCTGTCTATGGTAGCGAAGGAGTCTTGAAACTTCTTCACCCACCTCCCCTTACCGGCTGTCGAGAACCTATCTAGTGCCTCAGGTATGCTGAGTATCTCAGCTGAGATCAGATAAGCCCTGAGGTGGCAACCCCCTCTGTTCGAAGTAGCGTAAGCCAATCCGTGCCCCTGAACCCCTCTAGGATCGTAAGCTGGGAGTTCCTGCCCTCTCACTACCATAGCTAACTCAGGAGCTCCGTACTTCTGAGCTAACCTCAGGGCTCCTTCAGCTAAGTCATCACCTATCCCCGACCTGTAAGCTGTACGCCAGGTCAACTCGACCAAAGCCTCACTGTTACCCCAAGTCACCTTAAGTCCTCTCAACTTCTCCTGAGGGATCTTCCCCTTCTCCACAAGCTCCATCAGAGTACCTATAGTGTGCCCCATCGAGATCGTATCCAGCCCCAGCTCATTGCAGAGGTAGTTAGCTTTGCTCACAGCAGCTAAGTCATCAGTACCTGTCTGAGGTCCTAGAGCCCACACGCTCTCGTACTCAGGCCCTCCTCCTTCCCCAGTGAAGGGAGGCTTCTCCACTCTAGTGTACCTAGCGCAGCTTATCGGGCATCCCCAACAGACTTCCTCCTCTTGTTTTTTCCAATCCATTATCTCCTCAGCTATCTTCTCCCCGCTCACCCTCTCAGCAGTAGCGAAAACCCCTGTCTGGAAGTTTCTAGTCGGCAATATACCATGAGAGTTTATTATATTGACTAGAACAGCAGTACCGTACTTCGGAAGAGCTTGAGCAGTTACCGGAGCCTTCTTTATTATATCCACTGACTTCTCAGAGATCTCCTCAAATTCTCCTTCCTTAGCGACGCTAGGAGTCATGTGTCCCCTAACAGCTATTGCTTTGAGTCTCTTGGATCCCCATACAGCTCCATGCCCTCCCCTACCTGCAGCTCTCGACTTATCGTTTATCAAACAAGCTATCTTAGAGAGGCTCTCCCCCGCTGGTCCTATCGTGAGCACCTTCACCTCACTAGCCTCATCCCTCCCTATCTCAGGAGCTAGCTCCTCCCTTATCGCATCGGTAGTAGCGTGAGTGTCCTTCCCCCATAAGCGCTTCGCGTCCCTCAATTCAGCCTCACCGTCATGAATCCAGAGGTAGAGGGGCCTCTCGGAAGCCCCTTCTATTATCAAAGCATCAAAGCCAGCGAACTTGAGCTCAGGTCCGAACTTCCCTCCGCTCTGAGCATCGTGTATGGCTCCATTGAGTGGGGATTTAGTTACTGAGCACCACCTTCCTGATGATGGTACACCAGTCACTCCCGTGAGGGGTCCCGTAGCTACAATAACTTTGTTCCTCGGACTGAGTGGATCTACCTTAGGATCGACCTCCTTGAGCATATAGTAAACTCCAAGCCCTCTTCCTCCTATCCAAGCCCTGAGCACTTCCTCCCCCGGGAGGGGCTCCTTAGTGACCTTACCGTCAGTTAAATTGACCCTTAAGATATTCCCCATATATCCTCCGGGAGGCATAGTACTCCCGTGATATACAGAGGTGATTACTAATAAGCATTATTGGATAAAAGTTTAATTTTCTGAAGGAGGGGTTACAAATGTGTAGGGGGGATCAGAAGGTGTGTTCAGGTACGGAGATTGGGAGCTCAAGCTAAGTGAGAAATCCCATCCTAAGACTTTAATGCTGGAGATATCAACTAACTGTAACTATGATTGCCTTCACTGCTTCAGGAGGGCTGCTAGGGAGTTCAAGCGATGTGATATGAGCTTAAGCGTCTTCCAGCGTGTGTTAGAGGATGCTGAGAAGGTAGGCGTGAGGAGGGTAGTACTCTCCGGCTGGGGGGAGCCGACGTCCCACTCGGCCTTCATGGAACTCCTCAGGGACCTAAAGAGGAGGGGGTTTCAGGTCGCTTTGAACACGAACGGATCTAAGTTAAGCGAGCAAGCTGAAGAACTCGTTGAATTGGGGATCGATGAGATCTACTTGAGCTTGGAAGCTCTCGACGTTCAGCTCTATGAGTTGATGAGGAGGGGAGGAAATCTATCAAACCTCGTCCTCGGTCTCAGGAGGATCTTCGAGGCTAAGTTGAGGAAGCACAGCGTGAAGCCGGAGGTAACAGCTATCTTCACCCTCACGAGACTCAACCTCAAAGAAGTAGCCGGGGTCCTGAGGTTCGCTAGGGAGATGAGGTTTAGCGAGGTGAGGTTCAGTAACTACATAGACTTCGATAGCGAACTCGATTGCTTAAGTGATGATAGTTGCGTGAGCAAGCTGAGGGATGAGATGAGTAAGATCTCGCTAGAGGTTCTCGAGACCGGTGTTAAGGTAGCCCAACCGAATCTGAAGCCTTCATCATCTAGATCGTGCCCTTTCGTATCAAACAGGGCTCTCTTCGTGAGGTGTGACGGCAAGGTAGCTCCTTGCATATACTACGCTAGGTCTTGGGGCACTAAGGTTTTGGGGATAAGCAGGAAGATAAAGGAAGTCGTTCTCGGGGACCTTAAGGAAAGTAACTTGATCGATATATGGAGGAACTCTTATGCGAGGATGTTCACGAGGCTCTACTTCCTCAGGCTCCCATCCTGCCTTGACTGCTCCCTAGTAGACTACTGCTTGATCACTAGAAGTAATGATGCTGATTGCTGGGGTAATAAGCCGTCATGTGCTCACTGCCCCTACCTACATGGCTTCTCCTTCTGCCCTCTCTAAGTTTAAATCGTCATGAAGTGCAATAGGATAGATGGTCAAGGTAAGGGTCTACATGACGCTGAGGGAGAAGCTCGGTTGGGGGAGTAAGGAGATTCGCTTTAGTGAGGAGGTAAAGTTATCTGAGCTTCTAGAGGAGTTAAAGGACCTCAAGGAAATTCTGGAGAGCTTCGGTTATGAGAGCTTCATGATACTGGTGAACGGGAGGAACATAAGGTTCCTCAACTGGCTCGATACTCGTGTCGAGGACGAGGACGTGATAGATATCTTCCCACCGGCGGGAGGGGGATGATGACCTCGAGGCTCCGGATGCGGACAGGACCTCCTATAGGATGCTTCCTCTTCCTCGTTGAACACTTCATCAGGTTCTGTGAAACATCAATCAGTTAGTGAGCGAGAGGCCGATCTTCTTAGGGTCTAGGAACGTGCAAAAACCTCCATAATACCCTTTATCGATCAGATCTGAGCTCTACACTTGACGGTAGCTCCCGTTATCCCAAGTATCCTCGATACCTCTGAGTAAGGAATTCTGGCATCTCCCCACATCGATCTTACCTTAAGATAAGTGGTGTTGAACCCGCTCGAGGGATCTTCGAGCCGCCAGCGGTTCGAAACTGAGGATAATGATGGATCTTCAGGATCTCTCGAACTCAACCCCTCCTCAAGAGAAGGTAAAGGAGCATGGGCCCGCCCAGGAGCGCTGTGATGACACCCACAGGCAACATGATGGGAGCTACCGCCTTCCTAGCTATTATGTCGGAGATCAGAAGCAGATCGGCTCCGAAAACCCCTGAGATAGGTATCAGGTACTGCTCATCCTCCCCCACTACGATCCGAGTTATGTGAGGCGCTAATAGGCATATGAACCCTATCGCTCCGGTGAAGGAGACCACAGTAGCTGTGGACAGGCAGGCTGTCATCAGGATCAACCTCCTCACGTTATCTACATCGATTCCCAACCCTTTGGCGGTCTCATCACCCATCTTCATCGCGTTCAGGTCCCAAGCGAACCTCTCGTATATCAGCAGAGATAGGATCATGACGCCAGCAGTGTAAGGGACCTGCCACCAGGCTGCCCTAGAGAGATCGCCTACTAACCAGAAGACTGTGGTCCTAACAGCCTCAGATTCAGCGATAAACTGGAGAAGCGTGTTCGTAGCGCTGAAAATATAGGACATGGCGACTCCCATCAGGATCATCGTCTCGGGGGAGGAGGTCCAGCCCCTTTTGGACACCAACAGGATGATCAAGATAGGTATCAGCGATAGGACGAAGGCATTACCTACTATTATAGGAGTCCCTAGGAGTATCCTGCCTCCAAGGATTATGGCTATGGCAGCACCGAGGCCGGCGCCGGAGGACACCCCTAGCGTGTAGGGAGTAGCTAGGGGGTTCCTGAGGACGGCCATGACTACGCAACCCGACATTGACAACACAGCCCCGCAGAGAGCAGCCATTAGCGCTCTCGGTAGCCTCAGATGCCAGACCACGGTCTCAGCTAACTCGCTCACCTCTAGGTCCTCGAGGAGGATTCCCTTGAGCAGGGCCGCGTAGACCTCGCGGAGGGAAAGGTCTGCTGAGCCCACGGATATAGATAAGCCGAACAGTGCAAAGAGTAGGATGAGGCAGGTGATCAGGAAGGAGATCCTCCTTAGGATGATCCTACTGTACCACTCCCTCTCGGGGATTCGCTCGAGCTCCCCCGAGAGGATCACTTCCTCCACCATAAGGCTGCCACGCTCCTCTCCCTTCTGTGGATCAGGTAGCCATCGCTCTCGATGAGAATATCCCTCAGGTGATTCCTGAGTAGATCGCGTTCCCTTCGGGCACATTATAAGTCTTGGAGTCTGGTTCAGGGCTTGTTCTAGATCCTTGAAACGCTTGACCATAGTGTACCTCATCAAGCTCACATTAACCCTGATCCCGATCTCCTCGAGGACTCCGAGCACCAGGGAGTGATCGCTAAATTGGAAAGGAACATCTCCCCTAAAAAGAGCTCTCTGGAAATCCTCCGGAATGTAGCTATCGGCTGATAGGAAGAGGTAGACTGCCTTGCTGGAGGCATTCTCTATCTTGATCAGAGCCTCCTTCAGGTTGAACATGAGGAGGGAGAAGGACGAGACCACGACGTCATGCTCCTCCACGTCCTCTCCTAGGAGTACCTCCTCCCATGACTTGTTTATGTAGGATATGTTGCAAACTTCGGCCTTCTCCGCGTTTCGCTTGAGGAGATCTACCATCCTGACAGAGGGCTCCACCACCGTTACTCTCTCCACTATCCTCGCTAGAGAGATCGTCAGTCTCCCGGAGCCGGGGCCTATCTCGAGCAGTGTCCTACAATCGCTGAGATCCATGATCCTCAACTGAGCCTCAGTAAGGTCCTTCAAGACCTCCCTCTGCTCGTCATCACGTTCCGCTATGTCGTCCCAGAAGGAAGGGCCTCTCAACCTGTCGAAAGCCAGCATCTGAAACCTCCAGAGGGTCTCATGATCTATCAATCGGGTCACCACCGGAAAAAGAGGGAGGAGGGGTTAACCTGAGGGCGTCCCTATCACCTCGCCGCCGGAGACTATCGGGGGGTAGATGAAGGTGCCGTGCTTCCTCAGGTCGTACTTGAGCCCCATCCACCTGCTGATGTACTCTTGATGAACGCTCCTAGGGTTCAGGTCCTCGAAGAGCTGGGGGTGAAGGACCTTGGCTATGTAGACAGCACCCAGGATCCCCCCCATACCGTTGTTCCTGAAGTCACCGGCGATTATTCGC
>JAVQRZ010000049.1:0-4708 GCA_033582115.1 Candidatus Korarchaeum sp.
GCGTATATAGAAACTGTCAATAATATCAGGAGAGCGATCTTAGAAAGGTTCCCCATCGAGTAGGTTATCTTTAATTTTAAGATATAACCTTTCTCAGGATGGAGAGTCACTTAGGGCGGGTGATACTAGCCAGCCTCCTCAGAGCGGAGCTCTTCTCGTAATCAGTCAGGTTAGACTGGATTATACCTGAGCGTAAGACCTCAACAGCTCTGTCCATCAGCCTCGTCCTCACGGGGAAAGGGACTCCGTCCTTACCTCCGAAGGCGAAGCTGTACCTAGCCGGATCCCTCCTACTGGCTGGAGCTCCGTAGATTACCTCAGCGACTAGCGAGAGGGCTCTCAGGAGGGAGGGCCCCACTCCCCTAACCAACAGCAGGTCCTCATAGTTCTTCAAGTCCAATTGGTTCGCTTCCTCCACAGCCCTCCAGTCTATCCTCCTAGGCATCCTCAAGTGCCTAAGCTCCCCTAAGTAGGGGCTGAGAGGACCTGAGCTAGCCTCGGAGATGACACGCTTTAGTTTAGAGCTCCCCTCAGCTATCAGATCAAGGGAAGCCCTCCTGTTCTCCTCAGACTCCCCAGCAGCTAGGTTCAAGACTTCCTCTCGGGAGTCAGCGATTATTCCCGAGTGAGGATCCCTCAGGAACCCCTTGAGCTCGTGGGAGAGCCAGTGATACCTCCTAGCAGTCCTCCTCTCGGGGTTCATCCCCTGCTGAACTACAGCCCAGTCCCCGTCCTCGCTGAATAAGATAGCGTGGTGGTAAATAGAATGACCGTCCTGAAGGGCAGCGTTATCAACCTTAGCTGTGAGCCTGCTCACTCTAACGAGCTCCTTAGCCTTCAAGTCTCCGATAGATAGATGCTCCGCCTTCCTGATTATCTCTTCAGGTGTTTCGAGTGACCTCCTACCCTTTCCTCCGCAAACAACTACGCCTAGCTCCTCCTCATCGAGCACCTCTCTTATCACAGCTGTCAGCACTGTGGTGACTCCTGAGGAGTGCCAGTCGTAGCCTAAGACGCAGCCCAGCGATTGGAACCAGAAGGGATCGCTCACCCTCAGGAGGAACTCCCTCCTCCCGAACTCCTTAACTATAGTGACTATTATCTCCCTTCCTAGGGCTTTCATCCTGGAATAGAGCCATCTAGGGGCTTTTCCCTCGTGTAGAGGGAGTTCAGCTTCCCCCACTGCGCTTAGGGTCTTCCTCACGATCCCTCATTATTGGTAAGGAAGTGATAAATAAATCCGTGAGTGGGATGCGATTCTAGCGCCTACCTCAAGGTAAAAGCATAGCTTCCTAGGGAGATCTAAAGAGCTCCCTAGTACCTTAAGAAAGGCTTGCTTAGGGGCCTTACTGCACTGACTCATCGCGAGTTACCTAGGCTGCTGATTTGAGGTTCACCTCCTGTACCCTAGGAGAACCCCCTCTCCCTCTTGGGAGACCCACTTCACGAGCAGCCCCTCTTTAGCTACCCACGACCTAACCCCCTCACCCTCGAAGACATAACACTCGAAAGTCCCCGCGGGAACGCTCACTACCTCCTCGCCTACATAGACCATCCCCCTCTCCTCAACCGAGGGCACGGCTCCAAGCTGCTGCGAGCAAGGTACCTCCATACTCCCGGTCCCTGGTACTGAGACCATCGCCCTAACGCATTCTCCCGCACTCTTATCATACCAGATATCTATCTCAGCCTCCTGCTTTTCTTCCATGGAGATCTTCAGGCGATAGCAAGCTCTTCCATCCACGAAATCCTCCCCTAAGTTCTCGTAAGTGTAGGTGAACTCACCCCCCTCCGTATTGATCTTGTACTTCAACCATCTGTAATTGAAGAAACCTATATCGTAAGTTGGGCTGACTGAAGTCCGTGTATCGGATGGTAGGCTTGTTTTCGTGGGAGTGGGAGATGCCTCACCACTAGGGGTCGTCTTAGGCTCCTGAGGTGATGTAGTTTCGCTCATCTCACTTCCTCGGTACAGGAGAGCAGCGTATGCGAGGATCAGGATCGCTACAGCTATGAGGACTATCGTTACCACTCTGGTGGTATTCATGAAATCACGTCCTTCGCTATATGAATAGTAACTCTATATAATGTTTTCCATAATTATTTTTTACGAGTGAGAGCGCCTCAATCTTTCATTTAACTCCAATGAGATCACTACCTCTCTACTAACGGGATCGAGGGCTTCCGAGCGACTATAGGATACTTAGAGCTCCACTGTCCCAAGGGGAGTTAGCAAGATGGTCACGCTCTCCAACGAAGTGTGAAACTTTCTCTTCACGTTGACTCTAGAGATCGACTCTCACCACGGGGTCACTGAGCTCAGAACACGTTTCCACGTAGCGATAGCGATCTCTAGTTGACTGTTTACTCAGCGTAAGTAACATGACAGCGAAGAGTTAGGGAAGCGAGGAGTTGCATGGGGTCTCTAAGGGGGAGTTTAAGGGGAAATCAGTAGTCCTCCCTGGTCAGGAGCCAGGGGTTCCCTATGTGGACTCTCGTCATCCCCTCTTCTCTAGCAGTTTTCTCAGCCTCTAAAGCATGCTTTCTGCTCGTCTTCGGTAGGTCACTCATTAAGAAACTCGGATGGAATGCTAGCAGGCTGTAGGGAGCATCCGGGTTCATCGAAGCTATGAACCTAGCTATCATCCTGATCTCCTCTTCATCCACGTAACCCGGAACCAGGAGGGTGCTGGCCGTGAAGAGAGGCACTTCTTCCCTCTCCTTCGAGAGCTTAAGGGCCTCCTTAGCGTTATCGTAGACTCCACCGAGCTCTCTGCCCGTGAGAGCCAGGTAGAGCTTCGGATTCCAAGCCTTAAGATCGAACTTCACGTTGCCCCCGCTCCTCATGGCCACCTCGAGCACAGCTCTGAAGGTCCTGGGGTTGAAGTGCCCGTTCGTCTCCCAGCATATCCTCATCAAGCTAACCCTCCTCATGAGCTCCCTCGATACGAGAAGCGCGTTAGCCACCTGGGGCGACGGGTCCCCACCGAAGAAGCAGACGCAGGTCACTGGGTAGCTTAGAGCTGCTTCAACGAGCCTCTCGAAGCTGACTAAGGGCCTCTTACTCAAGGTAAGCTTTCTGAAGAACCAGTTCTGGCAGAAGAGACAATCCAAGTTGCAGGCCCCGTAGAAGACAGCTAGATTGTAGTGACCGAGCTCGGGTCCCTTCCTCAGGGCCCATCTGGGGTACCCCAAGCCGGTTGAAGCCGGACAGAACCAGTGGGCGACACAGTTAGTAGGGATAGGGTCGTAGTAGTACTCGAGTAACCCGTGTCTAGGGGCTCCGGCTAGGTTGACGAGCCTACCCTCATCGTTCATGACTAGTCCGCAGTAACCTACCCCTCCATTCGGGATCGAGCACTCAGCATCGCAGAGCCCGCATCTAATTCCGATACCCCTAGGGGGCTCGGGTGGGAGGCCCATCTTGGACCTCTCCCTCCTGTGGACTGAGAGAGCGTGCTCACTAGCCTTAGGGTCACTTCTCAAGCACTCTAAACACACCCCAAGCTTAGCTGAGATGAGAGGGGATGACTTGCCGCAGAGGGAGCACTCGCCTATAGCTGATCCCTGAGTGAGTAGCTTCATCAACTATTTATCTTATCAGGAGCTGATCCCACATGCCAGACATATTCGATGTGATGGCTGAGAGGAAGAGCGTGAGGAGCTACACAGGGGAGGAGGTGAGCGAGGATCATCTCAACGTGATACTGGAAGCTGCTTGTTGCGCTCCTTCAGCTGGAAACCTGCAAGCTTACGAAGTGGTCGTCGTCAGGGACCCTGAGAGGAGAAAGCTCCTAGCTAAGGCTTCCTACAATCAGGACTTCATGGTTGACGCTAGCGTCCACCTAGTGTTCTTAGCTGTCCCCTCTAGGTCAGCAGCGAGGTACGGTAGGAGGGGGGAGGTGCTCTACTCCCTGCAGGACGCCACGATAGCTGCTACCTTCGCTATGCTAGCAGCTCACGCCCTAGGGTACGGGACATGTTGGATAGGGGCTTTTGATGATTCGAAGGTCATGAGGGTCGTTGAGGCGCCTGAGGACAGGAGACCAGTGGCTATAATAGTAGTGGGGAAGAAGAGAGTGGAGGAAGGTCTCACCGGGAGGAGGAAGATGAGCAGTTTCGTCTTCTCGGAGAGGCACGGGATACCCTTCGAGCACAAGAAGGTAATGGCTAAGCTCCTGAGACCGGGCTGTTAAGGTTTTTGTGTCAATGCTTATAGAAGCCTCACGCTTAGAGTACTTGTGAGGCCTAAAGATGAATTCCTATACTACACTCTAGCCGGGGTCTGCCTAGGTGACTTAGTCTGGATAGCAGCTGAGAAGGGCTTCTCGATCCTAGAGATAGTTATAGCGGTTTCTCTAGTTATCTCAGCTATTTCTTCCATCTCACATGACTTAGAAGATTCTATCTTCCTTCTATTCTCGTTCCTAGTTCCTTTCTTCACAGTTCAGGTCCTGCTGAGCTTCTGGTATCTCTCCAACGTGAGTAATTTGCTGGAGTTCAACTTCCTATCAGGCTACCTGCTGGCTACCTCCACGATCAGCTCTGTCATGTTTGCCGCTTCCTTTCTTTTGTTCTTCTTAATCTTCAGGTTCGCTTTAGAACTCTTGAGGTAGTTCTTCTGTTTTCAACTCCCTCTTCGGGATTCTTTTACGAAACATGTGGGAAAAGCGGTCATAGAGCTCTTTCAACTCCCTCTTCGGGATTC
>JAVQRZ010000050.1:0-3942 GCA_033582115.1 Candidatus Korarchaeum sp.
GAGATCTTGGAGCTAGATAGGGAGATCTTATACCTCAAGGACGACTTCTTTCGAGGATTTGATTACATTCTAGTCTTATCAAAGCATAGTGGCACACCTGACCATCCAATATTCACAGCTCATGCTCCTGGAAACTTCGGAAGGGCTAAATATGGAGGAGATCACTTCAAGCTCTCTATAGCTATTCCTTCTCTAATGAAGGAGTACCTGATGGCAGCTAGCAAGAGGGCTGAGGGGATAGGCTACTGGGTAGGCTTCGAACCGACGCACCATGGGCCTACGTTGGACCTACCTACGGCTTTCCTCGAGGTAGGGTGCGACGAAAGAGCTTGGAGTGATGAGAATGGGTTGAGAGTAGCATATGAGTCAACTCTGGAAGCGATAGAATCGTGGAGAGATGGGAAGTTCGTAGCAGCCGTGGCCTTCGGGGGCCCGCACGTGAATGAGCACTTCACGAAGGTCGAGCTGTTCACTAAGTTCGCTATAGGACATGCAGCGAGGAAGCTAGATGCTGAATGGGTGGATGAGGAGATGGTGAGGCAAGCTTTAGTTAGGAGCAGCGAGCCCGTGAGTCACGCTATAGTTGACAACAAGGGGTTGAGAGGGGAGGACAGGGATAGGATCGAAGGAGTTCTGAAGAACTTGGGGATTAGTGTTCTTAGAGTGAGGAGAGTCTTGAGGGATGAGATCGGTGCGGAGGAGGGTGAGGAAGAGATATAAAACCCATTTCTTCTTTGATAGGACTGTCCCCAGGGATTTTTACTTCTCAATTCAGAGGAGATTGAACTACCTCGGTTACGGAGCTGTTTGGCAGCCTAGAAGTGCTGTTAAGGGGAAAGACAGGGACCTGAGGGAGTTGCTCGAGTACTGCGTGAAGAGGGGAATAAGGATATTCATCACTTTCTCTAAATTTTTAGAGATTCCTGAAGAATACAGGAGTGAGATAAAATTAGTCAGGTTAAAAGGAGGAAAAAGGAAGACCGTGAATAGGGTGATAGCCAGATTGTTCCTTGAGCTCAGATGTGGGAAAAACTTATATGCTGGAGCTACATGCTCGAGTAAGGGAGGATCCAGCGAGTGTTAGGTTTGGGATTCTCTTCCGATAATAGGAGGGACAAAAAGACCTTCATAAGGAAGCTAGTGCTTGATGTAGTGAAACCCCATGATCCAGATATAATAGAGATAGCTGATGCAGTATCGAAGCTTAAAGGGGTCAAGAGGGTCGATATAGAAGTCAGGGATTATGATACGAATATAGAGAGACTTAAGTTAGTCATAGAAGGGGATGATCTAGACGAGGATGATATACTAGAGCTGGTTAGGTACTACGGTGGGAACGTAGCTAGTATAGATGGAGTTACAGTCGAATCGGAGGAAGGAGGTAAATGATGGATTGAGGTTCTTCATTGAAACACATGGGTGCTCTATGAACAGGTCAGACTCACAGATAATGGAGGAGCTCCTCTTGAGGAGCGGCTTCGAGAGGGTCGAGGATCCCTCTCGAGCTGATGTCGTAATACTCAATACATGTAACGTTAAGACTCCAACGGAGCAGAAGATGATCCATAGAGCGAGAGAACTCTCTAAATACGCTCCTCTAGTGGTAGCAGGATGCATGGCGAAGTCGCAAACGGAGCTCCTCAGGAGGTTCTCTAAAGTGTTCTTATCACCTCGATCTATCGATAAGATCGTAGATGCTGTCTTATCTGCTTTAGAAGGAAGAAAAGCCGAGTTCTTAGGCTCAGAATTCCTAGATAAGTCCTCATACCTGAGGGATCCGTTAGGTTTGATAGGGGTCGTGCCTATAGCCGAGGGATGCATAGGAGCGTGTACTTACTGTATAACTAGACTAGCTAGAGGAAGACTTACCAGCTTTCCTAAGGATAGCATCATAAGGTTAGTTGAACATTTCCTCATGAGAGGGGCTGTTGAGATTTGGCTCACAGCTGAGGACACTGCGGCTTATGGAAGAGATATAGGGGATAATTTAGCAAGCTTACTGAGAGATCTGAGCGGCATACTTGGTGATTTCAGAGTAAGAGTCGGTATGATGACGCCGAGCTCAGCCTTACCAATAGTACATAGCTTAGTGGATTCCCTCAGATCTACTAAAATCTACAAGTTCCTTCACTTACCAGTTCAAAGCGGGTCTGATGATGTCCTCAGAGCGATGGGAAGGAGCTACACAGTAGATCAATTCCTATCGATCGTGGATTTAGCGAGGAAGGAGCTTGGCGAAGTGACTATAAGCACTGATATAATAGTGGGATTTCCAACTGAGGATGAAGATAATTTCGAGCAGACTCTGAGGTTGATCGAGAGAGTAGAGCCTGATGTCGTTAACATGAGTAAGTTCGGGCCTAGACCCAACACCCCAGCCTCAAAGATGAGGAGGCTGCCTGATGAGGTGGTGTCCAGGAGGAGCAGGATCCTGAGCGAGTTGGTCAACAGGGTGAAGGAGAGGATTAACGAGAGGTACCTCGGTAGGGAGCTTGAGGTCCTTGTCTCCGAGGTAGGTAGTAAGGGAGCTCAGGGGAGGACGAACTCCTACAAGCCGGTAGCCCTGAAGGACGCTAAGCTAGGATACTTCTACCTAGTAGAAGTAGTTGATTTCAGATCGAATTACTTAGTGGGTGAGGTAAAGAAAGAGATCAGGAGAGCAGGGACCTTCTCCGAGATAAGACTGAGCGGGGTCATTGGAAATCCAAGCCACTCTTGACCTCTACAGCGTTCTGTTGCCTAGGTCTTAAGAGCCCTGCGATCATTTTGTAGACCCTCCAAGACCACTCCGTATCTGAGAAGCTCACGATATTAACGGTAGCGTAGTAGTGCTCAGGCCAGGTGTGTATGGTAACGTAACCCTTGCCCGTCATGAGGAAACCGCTGAGACCGTAGGGCTCGAACTCATGCACGTGTACGTGAATAGCGTCCTCCTGAGTGCCAGTAGCTACATCCAAGAGGAGCTTCCTCATAACCTCCGGAGAGTCCAAGACCTCCTTCTCGGCTACATCGTAAAGTTCAGCTATTATCTGAACCTCCTTCGGTTTTATATCAAATTTCATAGCTCTCTCCCGGCTTAAGCACTATTACCTCTACCCTCAACCCCTTGCTTTCCAGTAACTTCCTCAACTCCTCAGGCTTACCTTGGAGCACCGGGAAGGTCTGATAATGCATCGGTATTACCTTACTCACCCCTAGAAGCTCTATAGCGAGACTGGCTTCAAGAGGACCCATTACATAGTGCCCTCCGATAGGGAGCAGAGCGATATCAGGTTTATATAGCTCCCCTATTATCTTCATATAGTAAAAGACCCCGGTATCCCCGCATGGTACACTCTCTTACCATCGAGCTCTATTCTTGCCGTCTGATAGGGGCTCCAACGCTACTGCTATGCAAAGCCTTAGTGAGTCTCTCACACCGTTTACTTCAAAGAAGCTGCCTATGTTCGCTCCCAGGAGAACTGGCCCCCTCCCTCCTCACTTCTCTGCTACCTCGTAGATTGAAACGATAGTACCTCCATGCATCTTCGAGAGCTTGATAGCATCGCTTAAGCCATGATCACCGTGGTCATGAGTTATCACATATACGTCAGCACCCTTGCACTCCCCAAGCTTGATCAGAGACTCTGAGGGTTACCTTCTATCCAAGGATCTATTGAGCCCTCTTGCTCCCCTCTAGGAGGAAAGTTGAATGCCCTAAGAAAGTGACCCTGACCAAAGCATCACCCGTTTGATAACACCACCTCCTTAAAAATACTTTCTTGAGATTGCATTCGGTGTCTGTGGGTCTCATATATGGCAAACAATGTCATCACTATTCACAAAAATATATCAATTGATAAAAACTTTTAAATATAAAATGGAAATTAATATAAGTTAATTAATTTTTACGAATGGAGAGCGATTCTATTATCGCATTCCTTACCTCGCTCCTCCTCTCCC
>JAVQRZ010000051.1:0-1164 GCA_033582115.1 Candidatus Korarchaeum sp.
TAAAGGAGAAGTTTGGCAGGTGGGAAGGCCTTAAAATGGTTTACACCGGAGATATATGGAATGTAGCTCACTCTCTTATAGCAACAGCTCCTGTCTTCGGCATGGACCTCACGCTCGCAGTTCCCAAGGGTTATGAGCCGATAGAGGAGATATGGAGGTTCGGTGAGAGGGAAGCTGCTAAGAGAGGGACGAAGCTGGAAATAGTTCATAATCTGAAGGAAGCCGTTAAGGGTGCCGATATAGTTTACGCTAATACCTGGTGGAGCATGGGTAAACCTGAAGAGACCAAGGATAAGAGAAAGGAGGACTTCGCTCCGTTTACAGTCACCTCTGAAGTTATGAGTTTAGCTAAGGAGCACGCGATATTCATGCATTGCCTACCAGCTTATAGAGGGAATGAGATGACGGAAGATGTCATAGAAGGCAGGTGGTCCGTCGTTTTTGACCAAGCTGAGAATAGACTTTGGACGGAAGCCGCTATTTTAGCTGCTCTAGTATAACCCTATCCAAAATATTTTTATTTTCACTTAAGAGGGAAGCGTATGAGCAATATAGTCACTATAGCCTTAGGAGGCAATGCCTTACTTCAGTATGGGCAGAAGGGGACCTTCGAGGAGCAGTTAGCCAATGCGAGGGTAACCGCTAAGCAAATAGTTGAGCTGATAAAGAGGGGGTACAAGGTAGTCATAACACACGGCAACGGCCCGCAAGTAGGTGCTATATTGCTCCAACAGGAAGCTGGAGCATCTCAAGTCCCAGCAATGCCTCTTCACGCTTGCGGTGCTATGAGTCAAGGCCTGATCGGCTACATGGTACAACAGTCCTTAATCAATGAACTAAGGAGGGCAGGTATCGATATGCCTGTAGCTACTGTTGTAACACAAGTTTTAGTCGATAGAAAGGATCAAGCCTTCAGGAATCCTAGTAAGTTCATAGGCCCTTGGTACAGTGAGGAGGAAGCTAGGGAGAAGGATAAGTTAGGCTGGGTAATGAAGTACGATGTTGGAAAGGGGTGGAGAAGGGTAGTCCCCTCACCGGATCCCATAAAGCAGGTGGAGATAGAGGCCATAAGGAGGATGCTAGAAGCGGGGATAGTGGTAATAGCTTCCGGCGGTGGGGGGATACCTGTAGTAGATGAAGAGGAGCTTGAAGGGGTTGATGCTG
>JAVQRZ010000052.1:0-3076 GCA_033582115.1 Candidatus Korarchaeum sp.
GTAAATAGCCAGTGGGACCAACAGTAAGTAATGCCAAGTTATCGTAGATAAACCGAACGTTAAGAAGCTGTAAAGCAACCTCTCGAAGCTGCTGTAGATATCGTAAGAGAATATGAAAGAGAGGATGAAAGGCATTATCAGAAGGAGGAAGGGGAGGAAGTTCTCTCCAAGGTACTTAGGTACCTCAGACCTCTTGAAAGTCATAGCCTGCAGGATGAAGTAGGAGGATATGAGGACCGCTGTAAGGAAAGCTACTAAGGAGAGAGTACCCCCTATCGTGATCGGTATCAACAATAAGTTCAGGTAGATCAGGAAGAGAGTCACGTAGATTCCCTTCATGATCCCTACCTTAGATCTAATTTCAACAACTCCTCAGCTACTTCATCGAAGCTCCTGAGCTTCAATAACTTGACCTTGAGACCTGATGCTAATGAGAGGACCTTCTCATCGACCTCCCTCTCGTGAACAACTATCACTCTCCTAGCGCCTACCTCATGAGATTTCGCGAATAAAGCTAGAAGCTTATCTTGATCTAGCTCCTCCACTACCTCTATGACCGCTAATATTGAGCCACTATAGGGATCTCTGAGAACCATATTGAACTCCAGCTCAACCCCTGATGATCCCTTCACCTTAGCGTAAGGTCCCAGAACCTCATAACCTACTTTTCTGCTCCTGATAGCATCGTAGAGCTTCAGAACAGGCCCCTCTCTCTTGACGCTCTCAGGAACTAAGGCGTACTTGTAAACCTCCTTAGGTCTTAGCTCGATATCCTTATTCTCGTAACCGCATTTGAGGCATTGATGCATTATAGATGGGACTGAGAAGACCTCTCCGCACCCCTCACATTTTTGTACATCAGCTACTCTTATCGAATCCACTCCTAACCCCTTGAGTTCCCTCCTGCACTTAGGGCATACGAACTTCCCCTGCTTGGTTAGGAACTCTGCCTCGAGGCCTACGTGACCGCAAAATAAGTGCTCGATCACGACACTCCTGTAGAACTTGAGCGATCTGCAGTAGGGACACTTAGCCCTGACTAAGAAGACCTCTGAACCGCACTTAGAACAGGAAGCTACCCTATCGTATACCTCCTTCCTAAATAAACCTATCTCAACCAGTTCCTCGATGACCTCCATAGCTTCATCGCAAGATATTCCAAGTTCCTCTAAGCTGCTGCAGTACTCATACCCGCTCTTAGGATCGTACTTAGGGGATATCTGATCTATTAAACCCTCAGCTACTAGATCGAGGAACATGAAGACTTTGGATTTAGAGGGGCGACTCATTCAACTCAATACAAGTTATGAGAGCTAGATAATATAAAAATTTTGGGTTAAGCTCAAAGGTTAGGCGATCACCTCGCTTCTCCTCTCCCGCGAGGGCTTCCTCCTTAAACGCTCCGCTATCTTAGAAGCAACTTCCTCAGGGCTAGAGGCTTCTATCAGATTTATTTTGAAGCTCTTAGCTAGAGCTTTAGCACCCTCACTCGCCTTAGGGATAGCGACTAATGTAGCTTCGTTGGAGAAGGAATCCACCATCTTGCCGAAGAGCGAGAGCATCTTATCCTCAGATACTACGTTCTCGCTTTGAACCAAATCGATCAAGTGCTCATCCTCTCCCTTAGCGGATAGGGAGAACTTGTGGACTATGCCCGATAGACCAACTAACTCCTTAGGGCTAGTGACCTCGAATCCCATCTCCCTGAGGATCCTCACTACTTCATCCAGCATGGGCCTCATAGCTAGTAGTTTATCCATCAGGACCTCGTACTTATAGATAGGCTTGAGGACGAGCTCCCTCTCGCTAGCCTTAGTCCTGCAGTCAGCACACTCAAACAGGAGCCTCGGGGAGAGGGAGATCTTACCGCAACTCTCACAGAGTATGACGCCGCTCAACCTGTTGTAATCCACTCCTATAGCTCTGAGCATCTTCCCGCACTTAGGGCACCTCAACGAGTCTCCTGAGTTGAACTCCTCAGCTGTCGCTACGAAACCGCAGGGCAGGTGAGTTACAGCATCAGCTCTCCTTATGTTGATCGACTCGCAAACGGGACATATGAACTTCGGCATAAGCCTGAAGGAACCGCAGTTCGGGCATGATGGTAAGCTCCCTACTTTCGACTTCCTCAAGGCTCCTTTCTCAACTAGAGACTCTAAGACTCCGTTAAGGTTAGGGCAATCCTCTTCAGTTAAGTTCAGGGAGCTGTAGAAAGAAGGTCCGTTCTCGTAAGATATCACCGGCTCTAGCTCCTTGACTCTAGCTTCTATCAGCAGCGTTACCACTCTCTCCTCGGGGCAACTAGTTTCCATTCTCCTACAAATATTTCTCTAATATTAATTAATAACCTTATTGGTATCTGTTCTATTGAGCCCCATTAAGCAAATCAAACTACAGCTGCTAAGATACCAGCGACTACTAGAGTCCCTCCTAGAGCTGAATCCCTATCTAGCTTACCCCCACTGAAGCTAGAGAGTATTAGAGAGACTACAGGGCCTAAAGCTGTCGTTAATGAAGCTATAGCAACTCCTAGTTCCTTGACAGCATAGAAGTAGAGGGGAAGGGCTATGCCCACGCCTAAAGATCCTCCTATAGCTGCTTTCCCAAACCCCTTGACCTTGAAGGACGGTGCCGAAAGGACTCCGTAAGTTAGCGTCACTATAACTGAGTTCCAAGTGGTTAAAGTGAGCTCACTCACGTGATTAAGAGCTACTTTAGCTGCTATAGGTCCTAGAGTCCACCCGAGAGAAGCTATTAGGCTGAAAGCTACACCTCTAGCTGCCCACTTCCCTCCTCCCTTTGAGATCAAACGGATGCCAGCGAGAGCTGAAGCAGCTCCTAGCAGCACTTTAGCTGAGAAAGGTTCGCTTATCATAAAGCTAGGCAATAATGCAGACCATATCAGGTAGGTGAAGCCTATAGGCGTAGCTCTACTCGGACCTATTAGGGCTATGGACTTGAGGAAGAGGTAGTCTGCTGCTCCCGTCCCCAAGGCCGTGTTGAGCAATATGTAGGGAATGGCTACTAGAGGAGGTACCTTGAGGTCTCCTAGTAGTGATGATATTATTAAAAGTAG
>JAVQRZ010000053.1:0-1608 GCA_033582115.1 Candidatus Korarchaeum sp.
TTGGAGCTCCTGGAGGCTAGTGGTGATAACGCCTTCGTACTAGGAGCGGGAGGAGCTGCTAGAGCTGTGATAGCAGCCTTACCTGAATTTTTCAAGAGGGTTTTAGTGTCATCTAGGAACTTGGAGAGAGTAAGAGCTCTAGCGGACTTATGCTCCAAGCTGGGACTGGAATTGGTCCAAGTCCCCTGGGAGGATAGGAACTCGCAACTAGCTAAAGCGGATCTACTGGTCAACGCGACTCCCCTGGGAACGGGAGGAAGCGAGTTTCCCTTAGACTTCAGTAAACTCAGGAGCGAGACAGTAGTACTGGACCTCGTCTACAATCCAGCTGAGACTCATTTAGTGAGAGAAGCTAGGAAGAGGGGATGCAGGGCTATTGGAGGGCTGAGGATGCTCATCAAGCAAGCAGCTGAATCCGAGAGGATATGGTTCAACGTCGAGCCCGATGAGAGCGTTATGGAGGAAGCGGCCCTGAGGTTTCTGGGTGTGCGGATTGGTAGTGGTGAGGGTTAACGGAGCGATAACTGTTGTCAACGCGATAGCCTCCTGGAAGGGAGCGGCTGTGGGTATTGAGATGGATGTATTCGCGAGAGCGAAAACTTCAAGCGATCTCTCGGTGAGCCCTGAGGATCCCTTAGTTTTTGAGGCAGTTAGGGAGGCTCTAGAATTCGTTCGTGGGAAAGGGGTGGAGCTTGAGGTGACCTCGAGCATACCCATCGGGTGGGGTCTGAAGAGCAGTAGCGCGGTGGCTAACGCTACAGTGCTAGCTGTGGTGAACGCCTACGGGAGAAGGATCAACCTTATCGATGCTATCAAGCTATCAGTTAGAGCTGCTAGGAGGGCTGGAGTCACGATAACAGGCGCTATGGATGACGCAGCAGCTTCCATGTTGGGGGGCTTGGTCGTGACCGATAACTCGAGGGATGAGTTGCTCATGAGGGTACCCCTCCCGGAGCTCGATGTAGC
This sequence comes from Candidatus Korarchaeum sp., assembly GCA_033582115.1. Lineage (GTDB taxonomy): Archaea > Korarchaeota > Korarchaeia > Korarchaeales > Korarchaeaceae > Korarchaeum. The sequence goes on from JAVQRZ010000053.1 coordinate 967, forward strand.
CATACTCCTCCCATCGAAGGAGTCCGCTAGGCCGACCTCCTCCGTGGATTCGAAGAGGATATCTAAGTACTTCTCTCTAACTAACTCGCTAGTAGAACTCCTCCCCAAGCGGTTGTGGGAGACGATGACACTCAACGGATTGCTCTACAGTGAGCTCCTTGGATTCGACGCTGAGTACGCGTTGAAGGCTATAGAATTAGGCGCCTTAGGGGCGGGGCTCTCCGGAACAGGTCCGGCTGTAGCTGCTGTCTGTGAGGACTGCAGGGGGGTCATAGAGTACTGGTCATCATTCGGTAAAGTGATAAGGAGCAGGGTGACTAACGGGAGGGCTAAGCAGATTTCCTCCAATGCTTAAATCGATGATAGGTCTCCGAATCTCACACCGATTCTCACAATCCATCAAGGAAATTGCTATATCGAAGCTCCACTGTTAAGAATTTACTTAAGCTGATGGGAAGTTATAGTGAAGCTCAAGGACCTCTAGCGTCCCACCTGACCACTCTCACGTTCCACTTCACGAAGTCAGGAAGCAGGGAGAAGTAGGTCCTCTTGAGGAACCTGTCATCAGCCAGTAGGAACGATGCTTCATCCTCCTCTGATCTTACCGCCCTTCCTAAAGCTTGAGAAGCTCTCTCAGGGCTG
>JAVQRZ010000054.1:0-2773 GCA_033582115.1 Candidatus Korarchaeum sp.
GTAGTCGAAGTACTGGGGAATCACATACTTTATAGCTATAATTAAGAGAAATACCATAACAGCAAAGCTATTAAACCTATATACATGCATCGATGCCGTGATTACGATCGTTAAGAACACGTAAAGCAGCAGCGTCGATAAATCGCTAAGAGGCCCTAAGAAATCCTCGAAACCGTAGTACAACTGCTTAGAACTCCTATTAGTGAGGGATAATGAGTAACTTAGTAATGCAGCAACTATAAGGGCGGCTAAGATTATATGAATCACGTTAAACTTGATGTAAGTGGTCATAGATTCAGGAAACCTCACATCATATAGCAGTATTCACTATAATCCCTAATGATTATTCAAGGAGTTAGAGCCACAATTATTGTTTCATACCTAATCTCCTTTCTTCAAAGGTGATTCGATGTTCATGAATCCCCAGTACCTTATTCCCAGACTGCATAAAGCATGCATCAACCTATGCGCATACAGGAAGTCGATTATAATTCCAATTCCATGTTTGCCCATTTCTCTTATAACGTCTTAGTATTCACGACCTTACCTCAATAGTTATAAGCGTTAAACTCTGATAGAACTTTCCTATTTAGTTGTGTATTTATCCCTGCGAATGAGGTGAAAGTTATCTTACACTATATCCTAAGTTCTATATCTAGTATACAAGGATGCTTAGCTGCTCTTAGGGACTGTACGTGCGCCGGCGTCCCTAAGCTCCCTCAGAATGTCCACTGCTGCTATCGCCACCGCGTCTTTGCTATTAATCTTCGGTTTCCAGCCTAGGTTCCTGAGCTTATCTATCCTCAGCGCTATCTTCTTGACGTCGCCCGGCCATCCTACTCCATGTAGTACGGGCTTGTGGAGGAACGTAACGTTGGTTAGTCCAAGGGCCTTAACGACTGCTTCCGCTACATCATCTACTGTGATCCAGTCCTCGCTCCCGACGTTGTAGACTTCGAAGTTACTCGACCTTTTCCTCCACGCCGTGATGGTTGCTTCGACTGCGTCGCTTACGTATACGTAGCTCCTCATCTGGGTTCCGTCGCCTAGGATCTCTAGAGTGTCTTGACGTCTAAGTAGCTTCGTTAGGAAGTCATATACTACCCCGTGCCTTAGCCTAGGTCCCACCACGTTCGCGTACCTGAGCACAACCGCCCTTACCCCGTATAAGCTACAGTAGGCGTGGATCATGTTCTCGCAAGCCGCTTTGCTGGCCCCGTAGACCGAGACGGGCCTTACCGAGGCCCCCTCGTCTACAGGCACCTCATCTGGTTCGCCGTAGACGCTGCTAGAAGAGGCGAACACTATCTCCCTGACATCGCGTCTCCTCACAGCCTCTAGCAGGTTGAAGGTGCCAAGCACGTTCTCGTTGAAGTGTATTACGGGGTCGATCGCACTTACCCTAACCTCCGGGTTTGCCGCGAAGTGGAACACTACATCGACATCCGTAAGAGCTCTACTAACCTCATCGAGGTCCTTTAGATCCCCCCTAACTACTTCAAACATAGGGTTACCGAGATGGTGGCTTACGTTCTCAACCCTACCGCTACTGAAGTTATCGAACACCCTAACGAACCATCCACCGCTAGACAAGAGTTTATCGACTATATGGCTACCTATGAAGCCAGCACCACCTGTAACTAGCGCCCTCCCCATATGCCGTATAACCCTCCTAGGTCAGACTAAAAGGATCTACAACGAGAGCCTACGAGTGCTTGTTAAGCACGCGCTCGTATAGCTTGATAGACCTAAGCGCTATCTCCTCCCACGTAGAGACCTCGCTCTTCCCCTGTTCACCCATCCTTCTGGCTAGCACCTCGTCGTTCACGAGGGTGGACATAGCATCTGCTAAGGCCTTAGGATCTAGTGGGTTAACTAGTAGTCCGTTCGATCCGTGCTCTATCCTGTATGGTATCCCACCTACTCTTGTACCTATCACTGGTCTTTCCCTAGCCCACGCCTCAGATATAACCATCGGGTATACCTCAACATAGTCCGCTATAGATGGTAGGACCAGCGTTACAGCTGAGTCTATAGCCCAGATCTTATCCTCTTCGCTAACGTACCCTAGAACGTAAACCCTGTCCCTAACACCCTCCTTTTCCGCTACCTCCAAGGTCCTCTTCAAGTAGCCGCCGTCAGGCCCTATGAAGACAGCCGCTATACCTTTATCGAGGTATTTAAGTGCTTGGACAAGCACGTGCGGTCCCTTAAGCCTGTGTATCCTGCCTATAAAGAGGAAGAACTTCTCATGCCTAATCCTGTATCTCTCCATGAATTCTGTCGTGTCCCTCCTCTCCGTCGTGAAGTAGTTCTTAGGAACCCCGTCCGGTAGGTACTCAGCGTTAACGCCGTATTTCTGTTTAAGGATCTCAAGGTCTCTCCTGCCCCTAACTAATGGAAGGTCAGCTGTCCCTAACGCCCTCTTCAGGCATAACCTACCGTAGTAGGGGGCGAGCCTCCTTATAAGGGGATTCGGATGGTCTTTAAACGCATCCACCGCCATAAGGTGGAAGGCGACCTTCGCGCCTAGCCTCCTCTTTAGGCGCTCAGCGAGCGTGACCGAGAACAGCGAGTTCTGGCTATGTGCGTGGATCACGTCAGCACCCTCAATAGCAGGCTCCTCAACAGCCGCAGTCAGGTCGCTGTAAAAAAGTCTTACGGACCTCAACCTAAGCACCTCTACGCCGTTGACCACTTGACGCCTCGTCGCGTGTGGAGCGCTGACATTAGAGGTTACTACAGCGACTTCATTCCCAAGATTCACCTGCAT
>JAVQRZ010000055.1:0-1782 GCA_033582115.1 Candidatus Korarchaeum sp.
GGAGGGGTGGTATACTCGATGCAGGTGAAGGGTCCCCCGGAGTGGCTGAGGACCAGCATGCAGTTACCTCAGATCAGGCATATAGAGACCATACTTGAGTCCTTCGAGAGACTGGTAAGCATGGTTGAGAGGGACTACGAGAGGAGGAGTGGCTGGTTGGGCCTGATCTCAGGTTTGATAGGAGGATCTTCATCCTACTTCATCTTCGGGCCTCATGTTACCTACGGGGTGCTCGGGCTCTTCTTAGTAGATGGTATTTCAACCATCGTCGGGATGAACTTCGGGAGCAAGAGAGTCCCATTCACCGCTAAGACTGTTGAGGGAACTTTAGCTGGATTCCTCTCATTCTTAATTGCTCTAGCTCTCATTACTGGAGATTTTCTCAACGCACTGATTGTAGCGTCAGTATCGTCTCTAGCAGAGCTCTACGGTATAGAGGATAACATAACTGTACCTCTAACCTCATCGGCGCTAGCTTACTTAATGGTCCTTCCACCGCTCCCGTAAACCTTTTTTATTCCTGTGATGTAAGCATCAGGGGTCTCAGTTGATACCGATATCCAAACCTTGCATAAGCGAGACGGAGATCGCAAATGTTGTTGAGGTTTTGAGATCAGGGATGTTAGCTCAAGGAAGTTTTGTTGAGAAGTTCGAACGATCTTTTTCCTCATACATAGGGAGTAAGTATGCTATTGCTGTCTCCAACGGAACAGCAGCTCTCCATGTAGCGTTGATAGCGATGGGTGTAGGACCTGGTGATGAGGTGATAGTACCTAGCTACAGTTTCTTCGCGACAGCTTCAGTAGTGGTATTAACTGGGGCTAAGCCTGTTTTCGCAGATGTAGATCTGAGGACAGGGACTATAGATCCTGAGGCGGTCAGGGTGAAGTTATCTGAGAGAACTAAGGCTATAATACCTGTCCACATTCACGGGCATCCTGCGGACCTAGATGCCATAAGGGATGCTTTAGGTAGCGAAGAGATCCTTATCCTAGAGGACTGCGCTCAGGCACATGGTGCGCTCTACAAGGGGCGGAAGGTAGGCGGTATCGGTGATGTTGGAGCTTTCAGCTTCTACCCTACTAAGAACATGACTACTGGTGAGGGTGGTATCATAACGACGGACGATGAGGAAGTTTACTACAGAGCTAGAGTCATAAGGGATCAAGGTCAGGTCTCGAAGTACGAGCATCACTTCATAGGCTTCAATTACAGGATGACCGAGATAAATGCCGCTATAGGACTAGCGCAGTTAGAGAAACTGGATGGATTCAACAAGAGGAGGAAGGAGATAGCATCCATATACTCAGAGGAACTCTCTAACTTCGTTGAGACACCTTACGTAGCTGAGTGGGCTGATCCCGTGTGGCATCTCTATCCTGTTAGGGTGAAGAAGAGGGATAAAGCACTCAAAATGCTTGTAGAGAAGGGTGTTATCGCTAGATCAGCTTATCCAATGCCCTTACAAGAGCAACCCGCTATTTCTAAGTTAAACGATAGGTATTACAACTTTCTAAGCGTCTTATTCGAGAGATTCGATCCATCTAGTACTTCAACACCTAATGCTAAAACTCTCTGCAACGAGATACTTTACCTCCCTATATACCACTGCATGACAGACGAGGAAGTTGAAAGCGTCGTCAGAGTCTCTAAGGAAGTATTCAAATCTATTTAACGATCTCCATAAAGGACAGGTAGGTCGGGCTAGGCCTCCCAGGTCTGGACTTGAACTCCGGGTGGAACTGAACCCCGACGAAGTAGGGGTGCCCCTCGACCTCGAAA
>JAVQRZ010000056.1:0-5555 GCA_033582115.1 Candidatus Korarchaeum sp.
TAAATGAGTACCGCGCTCACAGGGTCTCTTTAGGCGGAATGATCATCCGAAGATCTATACTAGGGGAGAGTATCAGAAGGCTAGTTAGGAGGGAGCCTACCTGAGGTCCGTGGCTATTTACGGGAAAGGAGGAGTGGGTAAGTCCACTCTAGCATCTAACATCGCTGCTACTTTAGGAGGGATGAAGCTGAAAGTCCTGCTAATCGGATGCGACCCCAAAGCGGATTCAACGATCAACATCCTCGGTAGGAGGATAAAACCTCTGTTGGAGTTAATGAAGTTAGATAAGCAACCTCCTCTCGATAACTTCCTGTTTCAAGGATTTAACGGTGTTTACTGCGTCGAGATAGGCGGTCCCGAACCCGGGGTAGGGTGCGCGGGTAGGGGGCTTATCGTGGGAATAGAGTACCTAATGGAGAACTTAGATACTAATGAGTTCGACTTCATGATATTCGATGTCCCCGCTGATATCGTTTGCGGGGGGCTTGCCATAGTGGCTAAGAAGGGCTATGCTGAGAGCGTACTCATAGTCACTTCAGACGACTTCATGTCCATCTACGCTGCTAACAATATATGCAGAGGTTTATCCTCGTTGAGAGTACCTTCTTGCGGGATACTTTACAATAGAGCTTCTGAGAGTGGAGCAAGGTATGTCGAAGAGTTCTCGAGGAGAGTGGGTCTCCCGATAATCGGTAGCGTACCCTACTCTGAGGAGTTAATTTACTCCATTAAATTGAGGAAAACGATCTTAGAAACTTTTCCTGATTCAGAGATATCTCGGATCTTCAAATCAGTCTCCCTATCTGTTTTGAGAAACGATCTTATGACCATCCCCAGATGGTTACCTGTGGAGGAGTTGGAGGGGATATTTCAATGAACACGCCCAGGGTCGTGATCTCCGCAACGACAAGCGACGCCGGTAAAACATTGATAACCTCAGCTATCGTAAGGATATTGAGGAAGAGGGGATTCAAGGTACAGACGTTCAAAGTAGGGCCGGATTACATCGACCCTATGTACTTGAGCAGGGCTGCCGAGAGACCTTGTCGAAATCTAGACTCCTGGTTGATGAGCGAAGATACGGTAAAGTATGCGTTCATGAGCGGCTCAGAAGGAGTTGATTTAGCCTTAATAGAGGGAGTAAGAGGGCTCTATGAGGGAGAATCTCCTACTGAGGATTACGGTAGTACTGCTCACATCGCGAAGATACTGTCCGCTCCTGTGATCTTAGTAGTGGACTGTAAGAGCTTGACTAGAAGCGTAGCCGCCCAGATAATCGGCTATCAAGCTATGGATGGTGAGGTGAACATAGCGGGTGTACTTCTAAACAATGTAAAGGATGCCTCGCATGAGGAAAAGTTGAGGAGAGCTATTCAGCACTACACGAACGTGCCTGTAATAGGTCTACTCTACCGTTCACCGGATTTTCACTTAAAAAAGCGGCATTTAGGCCTCGTGACCCCTCATGAACTGTCGAATGTGGATAAAGTACTTAATAATGCTGCTGAGGCACTTGAACGAAGTTTAGATATAGATAGACTCATTGACATCATGAAGACGTGCTCGGAGATAGATGTCGACTTGAAGGATGATTTATTACCCCGAAGGGAGTCTAAAGGGAGGAAATTGAAGGTAGGAGTATTCATGGACGCTCCCTTCTCGTTTTACTACTACGACAATCTGCTAATGCTGAGGAGAGCAGGAGCGGAGATATCAGTGATAGATAGCCTCTCGAGTAGGGACCTCGATGACGATCTATCAGGTATACTGATCGGAGGAGGGTATCCGGAGATCTTCGCAAGCGAGTTAGAGAAAAATAGCTCTCTCCGTCAATCTCTTAAGGAAGTGATCTCCGATGGGATGCCTGTAATAGGAGAATGCGGTGGTTTGATGTACTTATGCAGATCGATCAATTACAGCGGAAGGAGCTATGAAATGGTGGGTGTGTTCGATGGCGATGTTTACTTCGATGACAAACCGAGGGCATTGAGTTATGTAGAGCTCAGGGCTAAACTTGAGACCCCTATATCAGATCCCGGAAACGTCCTGAGGGGACATGAGTTCCACTACTCCTACATAGAGAACCTATCATGCGAATTCGCTTTCGATGTGCTCAGAGGGAAGGGGATAAGGGATAGAATGGACGGTGCTACTGTTCACAGGACTGTGGGGACGTATACGCATCTCCACTACCTAGCCCGTCCCGATGTACCTATCAAGTTCCTCTCAGCTTGCGAAAAGTACGCTAACAGGTGATCCACCCTGCTTCACCTCAAAGACACTCGCAGAGTAATGATTCGGATTCTTAGTAGAATCCAATAGCCCTAACGCAATTCTCCATGATGTATTTTTCTGTCATCCTCATCGCAAGGAGAGATATGAGCCATAAGAGGACGGTCTCTAGGAGCGATATCGCGAGAGCCAAGTGGAATAGCGATGGATCCTCCGCACCTATAGAGCACTTAAGCATGTAAGTAGGAGCTACGTAAGGTATCGTTAAGTAGAACAACCTAGCCCTCTCAGGGAGGGATTTAAGAGGTATTATTAAGAGCCCTACTACAGCAAAATTTATCAACTCCAAAAAGTGCTCTGAAACATTCATCCTCATAGCTAAAGCCGAGACCGTAAGACTGTAAGCTAGGCTCTCAAGCGCCACTATGGTGAAGCTAAGGGCCATTAGGTGAGGGTTCCCTGATGAGAGTATGTCAACTGAGAATATAGATTGGGTGAGAACTCCCATGAACGCTAAAGTTACTATCGAGATAATCATAGCGATGATCATTCTACCGCCTATGACGAAGAAAGGTGAGACCCCACTCAACAGGTGTTCCTCAACCATCCCCAGTGAGATGAAGAAGTTAGTCCACCCTCCCACTAAGGAGGAGAAACCGGATATAACGCTCCAACACGCTATCGTCCAGTAAGATGATCTCAAAGCGTATACCAATTCCCCTTCAGGGACGAAGAGGAGCACTCCCAGTATGAGGAGGAGGATCCACATGGCATTCGATACCACCATGCTCATGAAACTGTACTTATACCTCCAGAACCTGATGATGTGAAGCCAGATAACAGCTCTGATCCTCATATAGATCCGCTCCTCAAAGCCCTTCTCTCAGCTCCTCCTACAGCTAGGTAGGACAGCGTGTTGTAGAAAACGGTCATACCTAAGAGTATCCCTATTATCGTTACAGCTTCCCTGACTACAGAGGTCGATATAATGGCTGATAGCCTGGCTAACTCAAAGGTATAGGTTGTAGGGAGTAGTTGTGACAACAACCTGGCCCAGAGAGGGAAGAGGTAGGTTGGGTAGAAGGCTCCTGACAATATGAGTATTATAGGATTAAGCCAGTTCAAGAAATTACTTTCCTCCTTTATGACGAGTAAGAGGGAAGCGAATATAGCCGAAAAACCGAGTAAAGGTAACATTCCTACTAACATAGCTAAAACTATTATACCCACATCGACTACCGTACTGAGACCTCTCCTCCAGAGGATCAATGGTAAGAACTCAGCAAGCTGTAAGAAGTTCCAAAAGACGTACCTTGGAATGTAAGACATAACCAGTGTTTTTGACACTCTATGAGGAGCTATCATAACGTAGGGGAGAGTTCCAACCCATCTATGCAGTAAGACAGAGCCTCCAACATCCCACATGACTGATAAGGAGGCTGAAGCTATCAGAGTAGACGTAACGAAAAACATTATCGGATCTACATCCGAACCGACGTTGATCCTGAACGATTGCGTTGAGCCAAACAGGAAACCTGCTCCAAGTATCAGGAGGAGAACAAGGTAGGGCCAGAGGAGGAAGGCCATTAAGTTAGCTCTATTGTTCTTGATGAAGTATAGATCTAAGAGTAGCCCTGCCTTAAGGAGAGAAAGTGAACTCATCTTCCCTTCCCCCTGGTAAGTTCTACGAAGACATCCTCCAGCGTTGGCTCCTTCACCTCCACTCTCCTCACTCCACAGCCGAGTGAGTGTAACTTACTCAGTAGTGCTTGCGTCAAAGCTTCCCGCTCATCAGGTTTTGAGCTCACCCTCACTCTAACCCCAACTGTCTCAGGGGATACCTCTACAGACGCTATCTCAGATAGCTCTACTTCTAGCTCAGCGATGCTCAGCTTAGCTGGAGGGAATATCAATAACTCTATAGTTAAATTACCTTCTTCTAATAACTTCTTAAGATTTTCTGGATAATCTAGAGCTATTATCTCACCTTTATTTATTATCGCAACCCTATCGCACATCATCTCAGCTTCGAACATATTGTGAGTCGTCACTAATACTGTCTTCCCTTCTCTATGAGCTAAATCGAGTAAGAGCTCTCTCACAAGTCTAGCGGAGTTAGGGTCTAACCCTAAAGTTGGTTCATCAAGTATCAAAACCTCGGGATCCGTTAATAGAGCCCTAGCTATGCTTAGCCTAGCTTTCATACCTGTAGAGTATTCCTCATAGAGTTTATCCGAAGCTCCTAGCTCATCAAGTCCGACTAACTTCAAAGTTAAGTTCACTCTCTCCCTAAGCTTTCTACCATCTAGACCATAGAGCATACCGAAGTACCTGAGGTTCTCTCTTCCAGTTAACTTCCAGAAGAATCCTCTCTCAACTGATAGTGAGACACCTATCCTCCTCCTCACTTCCTCAGGTTCTCTTACGACATCATAGTCTAGCACACTTGCCCTACCGGAGTCCGGTAGGAGGAGAGTGCTCAGTATCTTTACCAAGGTCGTCTTTCCAGCTCCATTGGGGCCTAGGAGGCCGAAGACCTCTCCTTTCTCAGTGGAGAATGAAATACCTCTTAGAGCGTGAATTATGCTCTTTTCCCTCCGAAACCCTATTCTCAAGTAAGTTTTATATCTCTTCTCCAAGTTTTCAACTACTATGGCCTTCACTCCTATCACAAGCTTATCTCCTCCTTAAATTATTTTTAAGTTAGCTAGCTTGAATGAACGGCGTTAGATCACTACAGAAATTTCTAGAATTCGCGGAAGATGAAAGATGCAATCAAGCCCCTAAGTATAGCTAAAGAGCCTACTAACTTTTAATTTATGAGATCCCCTACTCATCGTGATGAACGCTAGAGGACTGCTAGCGATGGTTTGGCCCTTGCTGTCGCAGGTTTTCGTGATCCTAGTAGTCTCGAGTGTGAGGCCCTTCCCGATCGTTGAGCTAGGGTTGAGCGAATCCTTAGGTCTATCACTTTTCTACGTAGTTATAGTCTTTCTGATGGCTTTTTTAATGGTCTATTTGATCCTGAAGGGAAAAGAACTTATCATGAAGATTTTCACCTCTATAATCCTAGTTTATGCGGCTTTCCTCTCACTGGACACTGTGATTAGTTATTACTTCCAAGTGAACTGGTCCTTAGAGCTCGCTCTCTCGATACTGATAGCCTGGCTTAGCTTCAGGGAGGATGCCTTGGGGAACCTAGCTAAGTCGATCCTCGCAGCTTCGATGGCGTACCTCTTCATAACCTTCTTTAATGATATCTTCATATACTCCCTCCTGACCTTCCTAGCGATATACGATACATATTCCGTCTTCAAAGGTCC
>JAVQRZ010000057.1:0-2578 GCA_033582115.1 Candidatus Korarchaeum sp.
AGCTATGAACCCCGTTTATAAAGTCGGTTATCAGATCGCTGAGATGCCGAAGTACCACTTGGGGCTATCGATGGGAGAAGCGTGGAAGATAGCTATCGATCTACTAAAAAGCGTTAGAATACCTGATCCTGAGCTCAAAGCCTCTAGCTACCCTCACTCTCTCAGTGGTGGGATGAAGCAGAGGTCCCTGATAGCCATGATGATATCGCTTAAGCCAAGCTTACTCATCGCTGATGAACCTACGACAGCTCTTGATGTGACTGTTCAAGCTCAGATAATGGATTTACTTGATGACATAAGGAGGGAAGTAGGGATGGCCGTTATATTGATAACGCACAACATGGGTCTAGTAGCTGAGAGGTCCAACAGGGTAGCTGTCATGTACGCCGGTAAGCTGGTTGAGGTAGGGCCTACCGGCGACGTGCTGGAAGACCCCCTCCATCCCTACACGAGGGGTCTGATAGGATCGCTCCCCACCAAGAGGGGAAGGAAGGAGAGACTATCATCTATTCCCGGAAGCGTACCGGACCTGATAAACCCTCCTACAGGCTGTAGATTCAACCCTAGGTGTCCTATCAAGCTAGACGTTTGTGAGAGAGAGGAGCCCTCGGTTAAGGAAGTAGGAGAAGATCGGAAGGTCTACTGCTTCGCTGTAGGGTGATGAGATGGAGATCTTGAGGGTAGAGGGCTTGAGGAAGTACTTTCCGATAGGGGGTGGGTTCCTCAGAGGACCCAAGTACATCAGGGCTGTGGACGGAGTCACCCTCTCGGTAAGGCGTGGCGAGACGCTCGGACTTGTGGGGGAGTCGGGTTCAGGCAAATCCACGCTCGTGCTCACTGCTATGAAGCTTCATGAACCGACTAGCGGGAGGATATTCTTAGATGGTGTGGACGTAACCGAAATGAGGGAGAAGGAGTTCAAGAAGTTCAGGAAGAAACTGGGCATCGTTTTCCAAGACCCTCACTCCTCGCTGAACCCTAGGAGCAGGATCGGAGAGATAATCGCCAGACCTATGAAGATCCACGGTTACGAAGAGGGGGAGATCAGGAGGAAGTTACGCGAGGTCATTGAGGAGGTCGGGCTCTCTTCCGAGCATTTGGAGAGGTACCCTCATCAACTCAGCGGTGGTCAACAGCAGAGAGTAGCTATAGCTAGGGCTATAGTGACCAAGCCCGATCTGGTGTTCTTAGACGAACCTACCTCCTCACTGGATATCTCCGTTCAATCTCAGATATTGAATCTCCTCTTGGACCTGCAACAGCATTATGAGATGGCTTACGTCTTCGTGACACATGATCTACTAACAGTAAAGCACTTAAGTGACAGGATCGCGGTGATGTACGCGGGTAAAGTGGTTGAAATTGCAGGAGCGGAGAAAGTATTCATTGAACCGAAACACCCTTACACAGCAACTCTGATACTCTCTTTACCGGCTCCGGATCCTAGCGTAAGGTCTCAGAAGGAGTTCCTAGCTGGGAGAGGTGTGAGGATTTCAGGTGAGCCTCCTAACCTGCTGATGCTTCCTGAGGGTTGTAGGTTCCACCCTAGGTGCCCCTTCACGATCGATCCATGCAGGAGAGAGGAACCCGAGCTCAGGCGTATTGATGATCATATGGTAGCTTGCCACAGGGCTGAGGAAGTCCTCTAAACTACTTAGAGAGAGGAATGACATCGAGGAAGGTTTCATCCTACTCTGGCGGACTGAGGTGCATCTACAGGGTTCTCCTCATCGTTTTAGATAGTCCTTCAACGATATCATCGACTTCCTCGGAGTCGTTGTAAAGATGTATCGAGAATCTGAGGAGCCCCCTCCTCACGCTAGCGATAGTTCTTCTCCTTCCTCTTGAGATCTTCCTCATGAGCTCCTCGGGATCCACTCCTTCTACATCCACGGTCACTATAGGCCCTCTACTCTCTACCGGGGTCATGACCCTCACTCTAGGTAGATCCGCAAGTCCCTCTAAGAGTCTCCCACTCAACCTCATATCGTGATCGTGGATTTGGCTTATCCCAAGCTCCAGTAGGTACTCGATAGATTTAGCTAAGCCCACCTTCGCATCGTAAGAGCTCGTTCCATACTCGAACCTCTTAGCTGCTCCAGCGTACCTCAAGCCGGAGGTGTCGAGAGACCACATGCCCTCAACGGATCGCCAGCCTACTATACCCGGCTCTAGCTCATCTACCAGCTCCCTCCTTATGTAAGCTAAGGCAGCTCCCATAGGGCCTAAGAGCCATTTGTAGCTTCCAACGACGTAGATATCAACGTCCAGATCCTTAACATCCACTGGAATGCAGCCAGCTGCCTGTATACCGTCTACGATGAGCAGAGCATCTACCTCATGAGCCCTCTCAGCTAGGGCCTTGAGGTCAAACCTCTGGCCCGTCAGAAATTCAACGTGGCTCAAGCATACAGCTCTGACACCTCTAGTTATCCTACTGAGCAACTCGCTCTCATCCAAGATCATCCCGTTCTTAGGTTCAACTAACTCCAATCTCCACCCTTTCTCCTTCGAGGCCCTCAGCCAGGGGTAGATAACAGAAGGGAACTCTACGCTTGTTGAGATCACCCTTCCTCCA
>JAVQRZ010000058.1:0-1718 GCA_033582115.1 Candidatus Korarchaeum sp.
AGATCCCCTATTGGTAAAAAATCAGCTCCTCCATCTCCATACTTCGTGAAGTAGCCTATCAGGAGCTCGCTCCTATCGCTGCTCCCAGCTACCAAGAGGTTCCTAGAGTTAGCTATGTAGTAGAGTAAGGACATCCTTATCCTAGCTCTCAAGTTTCAAAGAGCTATTTTGTGATCCTTAATGAAGAATTCTGACTCCTCGTAACTTCTAGATATCTCAGCTATATCTTTGTACCAGTAGTTGATCCCTAAATTCTCCACTACCCCTAAGGAATCCTCGATATCCTCCTTAGGTGTGACCCTAGAGTCTGGAAGTATCATCCCATGTACTCTCTCCTTCCCGAGGGCTTTGACGCATAGGTAAGCAAGTAAAGTCGAATCAACGCCACCGCTCACCCCCAGCACGACACCATCTGCTTTAGAACCTGCTACCATACCCTTTATGAAGCCCACTACTACCTTCTCCGCGTTCTCCATATCTATCCTCAAGGAGTCGAGTGTCAGCATAAGCTAGAGGGGAACTCAACCTTATTTACATTTTATCACCTGAGCTAAGTGGTGTAGTTAATGAACTGGGCCGGAGTGCTCTCTCTCCTGCTGTTCCTCCTCATGTTAACGACAACGTGGTGGTGGGTGGAAGGCTACCTTCCCAATCTAGGAGGCTTCTTCAAATACAACGGGAATCCCATAACGTTCGTATGGTCATCAGGGAATGCCTCCTCGCTTGGGTTGTCGCTAGAGGCATTCAAGTGGTTATCGGAAGGAGGAAGACTACCTCCAGGAGTTGCTTACAGGACAGGGATAACTAAGTTCTTCCTGACGCTCTGTACAGCTCTCCTATTCTTAGCGTTACTCCTATCCGTATATGCATTACTGAGGAAGTCTTCTAGGGCTTACTTCACTGCTTCAGCTCTTGTCTTCTTGTCCTTCATCCTCTTCGAGTTCGCCTTCCTAGCTACGGAAGCACCTAAGGCTGCAGTCCTTACTTTCGATGTCAACGGGGAGCAGGGTTACGTTAAGTGGGGGGAGGGAGTCGGTAAGTACTTAGCGATCCTCCTATCAGGGACCCTCTTAGCCTCTGGGTTCATCAATAACTACCTCTACGAAAGGCCATTAACTCCTAAGAGAAGGCCTCGCAGGGCTCGTAGCTACTGGTAATTCACTTCGTATTGATGCGCGTCTCCGAACCGTTTGAGGCCCCGTGAACACAGATAGAGGAACCATTAGGTTAAAATTTTTGCACTATCTTAACGGTTAGACTCCTGCCTGTACGATCGTGCTACAAAGGTTTTAATTCTTGAACCTTGATCTTAGGGTAGGTGGTTCTATGGCTAGGGTGAGGAAACTCCTGATAATAGCTAGTAAGGGGACCTTGGACATGGCTTACCCTCCGCTCATACTAGCTCAGGTCGGAGCAGCTATGGGGTTGGAGGTAGGAGTCTTCTTCACTTTCTGGGGGCTTAACATAATAAGGAAGGATACTATCGATAAGCTCAAGATATCTCCCGTAGGTAATCCAGCGTTAGGGATGCCGAACATACTGGGTATGCTACCGGGGATGACCTCGCTAGCTACCAGCATGATGAAGAAGAGGATAAAAGCAATAAATATGGCTTCTATAAGAGAGATGGTAAAGGAGTGCAAGGAATTAGGCGTTAAGTTTTACGCATGCTCTAACACCGTCGAGTTAATGGGACTCAAGAGGGAGCAATTGGTAGA
>JAVQRZ010000059.1:0-12373 GCA_033582115.1 Candidatus Korarchaeum sp.
TAACGCTCCACGGGAGGGCTATGGGGTTTGAGGTTTACATGGCGGTGAAGGAAGACGCTAGTCCCGTTAAGATAGCTTTAATGAGGAGATTAGGAGCTAAGGTTTACACCTGCCCTAACGTGCCTCTTGAGGATCCTAGGAGTGTAAAATCTGTAGCTGAGAGGATTGCCAAGGAGAGAGGGGCTACCTTCTTGATGCAGGACTCGAATCCAGCTAACCCGAGGGGGCAGCGGAGGATGGGTGAGGAGATACTGGAGGTCGTCAGGAAGGTAGATGTCTTCGTGATGGGAGTAGGCACTGGGGGAACCTTGACGGGTGTCGGTAGTATCCTCAAGAAGGAGTTTGGGACAAGGATAATAGCTGTCACTTCAAAGGGATCGGAGCTAGCTAAGAGGTTCGGGTTTAGCGATGCGTTCGAGGGGGAAGTAGAGGGTTACGATTCCTACCAAGTACCCGAGAACCTGGACCTTAGCTTAGTGGACGAAGTATATCAAGTGAGCAGAACTGAGGCTTTGGAGTGGGCTTCTAAATTAGCTGAGAGAGGAGTAATGAGCGGCATGTCCACCGGAGCTCATTATCTAGCCTCTCTGTACGCTAGGAGGAAGTATGGCGGGACTGTGCTTACAGTAGCTGCAGATCACATACTGTTTCACCCTCAGCTTCTCAAGTAATTTGATTCGAAGGAAACTGCACCTTATACCACGTCTTTTTAAGGTCGTCCCTCTTGTAGGATTATGAAACGCATAGTAGTGATCCTGGTAGTAGCAGCCATCCTGCTGGTAGCTGGCTACCTCACCTACCCAATGGTGTTTGAAGGAAGAGCTCCTACTCCTGAGACCGTGACTTACGCTGTGCCCAGCGTCCCGCAAGCGTTAGTCAGGGAGGCTCCAGCCAAGGAGCTCTCTCAACAAGCTCAGCCCTTAGCGCAGTACTCGTCTCTCAGGAATGTTACCATAAGTGTTTACATGAAGCTTCAGGTGGGTGATATCAACTCAGCTCAACAAAGGCTCTCTGAAGTAGCTTCAAGGTATGGGGGCTACGTGCAGAGCTCATCTGTTTACGAAGGAGGAGGTTACTTTACCCTCAGGATACCGGCTGGGAAGGTTGAGAGTGCTTTAAACGACGTCAGAACCCTTGGGAAGGTTGAGAGAGAGGAAAAGAGTGTTGAAGATGTCACTGAACAAATAATAGATGTTGAGACAAGGCTGAAAAGCTTGAAAGCTACTGAAAGTAGGTTACTTGCGTTGCTAGATAAAGCTGAGAAGGTTAGTGATATAATAGAGATAGAGGACAAACTCTCTCAGGTCAGACAGCAGATAGAGTGGCTTGAGGCCTCGAGGAAGAACCTCCAGTTAATGGTGAGCTACGCTACTATAAGCGTGGAGCTCAGAAAGGTCGGTTACGTGGCTCCTGAGGAAGACCCGTTAAACAGGATCTGGGAAGACGCTAGGAAGGCCTTCTTAGGCTCCCTCTACCTGATAGTCGTAGGGATAGCATTTCTAACGCTCCCTCTCGGACTCTTAGCAATAGCTTACCTGACTTACAGGAATCTGAGGTCCCGTGAGAAGCGAAGATCTGAGTTAGCTACTCAGTGAGATCTCATTGTAGAGATCTAATATCCTCCTCCCCACGACTTTTATATCGTAACGTTCCTCAACAAGCTTCCTGTTCTTCCTCAAGGTCTCCCTCAAGTCCTCCGATCTTAACTTATCAAGGGCACTACTCAAGGATCCCTGAACCCCTGGTTCGTAGAGGATAGCGTTCCCACTGAAGAGCTCCCTGTGGACCTCTATGTTGGAGAGTATCACAGGCTTCTCCAAAGCCATAGCTTCAAGGACCACCGTGGGGAAGCCCTCGCTCTTCGAGGGGAGTACGATAGCGTCAGAGCTCAGAGCATAAGGGATCCAAGATTCCCTGCTCAACCTCCCTAGGAACCTCACTTTCATCCCTCTGGCTAAGCGGGTGAGCTTCTCCCTGAGAGGACCATCTCCGATCACCCAGAGGGAAGCATCAGCTTCAACACATCTCAGATCGACTAACAGGCTCTCTAGATTCTTAGCTTCAACCAATCCACCTACGAATACCAACTGAACCTCTCCCTCCTTATCGACAAGTTCAGATCTTCTCAGGATGTTATCTATCTCCTCGACGTCCACGAAGTTGGGTATGATCCTCACCCTCTCGGGGTCGATACCACGCTTTAACATCAACTTCATATCAGCTCCGCTCAGGGCTATGAAGGCTGCAGCATCTCTAACTATCCTAAACGAGAGCCTCTCATGCAACTCAGCTAGGAGTGAAGCTAACCCCCTGTAGAAAGCCCTCCCATGCAGTGTGATCACTACCCTATTTTTATTAGTGAAAGGATAAGTCATTAGTGTCGTGAACGTATAGACGGAGTGCATGTGAATCACATCGAAGTCTTTAACGATCTTTCCCGAAGTTAGAAGGAGGCTGAAAGCTATAGGATTCCTGAGGAGCTCGAAGTTAGCCTTAAGCCTTATCACAGTGTAGTCGTCCTCCTCGTAGGTACCTGATCGCTCGTGCGATGTCGTCAGCACCATCACGTCGTGTCCTTTAGACGATAGGAACTTGGAAAGCCTCTGCACGTGGTACTCAATACCCCCTGGATGTGGAGGGAAGCGGTGGCATACCTGCAGTATCCTCATATCCTCTGTCCTCTCTCGATCGGTGCATTTAAATGCGAGCAGCCTTCAAGATGATCACATCCTAATTAGGATCGATGGTAGGATGCTGAGTGCTTTGCGGAGATAAATGCACCGCTCCCAGGCGAAGAAGTTTGAATGATCGGTAAAGCTCTGACTATGAAGCTTCTGTTAAGCTACTTTGGTTGAGTCCTCGGATTCCAGTGAGATCTTAGCGAGTCCTGAGAGCTATCAGAATCTATCCTAAGGGAGTGATGATGCTAGCTGGTACTGGGACGCAAACAACGAAATTTAATTAACTCACTAGCTGTCACAGGACGATCCTATTCAGGAAGATGCTGTTATTTAAGGATCATCATAGGTTATAGAGGCGGCGATCTAGTGAGGTAGCGAACCAATCTCATAAGAGGAACGGAAATCCTTTGCTCCTCGAGCATTCTCCTACTATAGGTATGAGCTCACTGCAGTTAGGGCACCTCTTATCCTCGGTCAAGTTACACTTCTCAACTGAGAAGCCGTACCTCCTTATAAGCAGAGTCCCGCACGTAGGGCAGTAAGTGCTCTCAGAGGGGTCCCCAGGTACGTTCCCAGCGTAAACGTACTTAACCCCCTCCTCCTTAGCTATCTTAACAGCTCTCCTTATCGCATCGATAGACGTCGGGGGAGCTCTCTTCATCCTGTAGTGGGGGAAGAACCTAGAGAAGTGCACAGGAGTGTCGTTACCTACCTCCTCAGCTACCCAATCGGAGAAAGCTCTTATCTCCTCCTCACTGTCGTTGTGACCGGGTATTATCAAGTAAGTGAGCTCCACGTGCTTACCAGCTCTTTTAAGAGCGATCACAGTGTCTAGGACCGGCTTTAGGAAGGGAGCCTTCGCTATCCTTCTGTAAAACTCATCTGTGAATGCTTTTACATCTACATTAGCAGCATCTATCAGAGGTATCAACCTCTCTCTAGCTTCCTCACTCCAGTAGCCGTTCGTTACGCTTACAGTAGCTAACCCTTTCCTCTTAGCTAGCTCAGCCGTCTCACAGACCCACTCGATACTCACTATAGTTGGTTCGTTATATGTGAAGGCTATGCTGGAGGCTCCGTAATCTAAGGCCTCCCTAACTGCTTCCTCAGGAGGTAAGTAGGTGAGATGAGTGAAGCTCTCAGGATCTGATTGACTTATTATCCAGTTCTGGCAGTACTCGCAGAAGAGGTTGCAACCAACGGTCCCTATGCTGTATGTTCTGCTCCCAGGTATGAAGTGGAAGAGAGGTTTCTTTTCTATCGGATCTATAGCTACGCTGCTCATCATCCCGTAGTTGACCTCACATAGGACACCGCTAACGTTAAGCTTAGATTTACAGAGCCCGTACATACCTTCAGGGATGATACACTTCCTAGGACACACTAAACACCTCACTCTCCTATCACTCAAGCTCTCTTGAAGACTAGCTCTTACTCTATGGGCCCTTCCATTCGGACACGGTTCAACCATCTTTAGATCCTCAAATAAGCCCTGATAAACTTTTCATCAGGAGATTCAAAGACCTCATTGCTACTGACCTCTCTCGCATCCAATGAATTGTCTAAGACTTAATAGCACTCAATATCAGTTCCTTTAGAGATTTGAGAGCTTCTTCGCACTTACTCCCGGTTATCAATGTTTCAATGAACCAAGACCTCCCGTACCAAATGGAGAGCGTCTGGTTTCTCTCAGTGAATATAAGGTATCCTCCTTCATCTGTGAAGAGGTACTTGACACTTTCAGAGGGGAGCTTTTCTCTAACCCTGGAGATCGCTCTAGCCCCGAACTGAAGCGAGCTCTGAGCATCCGGGAGCTTCGAGATCACAAGGAGCATTAGGGTATCGTTACCGTATCCTAAGGAGTAGAGGTAGGCGTTAGTACCAATTGGGAATTCGAAACCCGACCCTAAGCTGAATACAGGCTGGTATCCTAGTAGGAAGAAGCTCTTGCTTGAGAAGGAGGTCGAGTTAAGCTTAGAGGAGAATTCAGTGAAGGAAACGCTTTCAGGAGGGAGGGGCCACTCCTCACCTAACCGAGGTGAAGGGATCAGGTATATAGCAGCTCCAAATAGCATAACACTGATCATGATCAAAGCAGGTAAAGCAAGTCTCAAGCGAGTCCCCAGGTTATCACCTACGATAGAACACCCTAGGCGATATTATAAAAGACACGTCGATTCTAAGCAGAGACGCTCATAATACGCCTGTGTTTTCCCGAGGTGAGTAGGATCACTGAAGCATAGCGATAATCTTTAATGTAGAAAACTAACTATTTAATGAGATAATTACTCTATTTGTTTTACTGAGAGGAGGATTTATATATGCATAGCATCGTAGCTAGCTCGATAGAGATGGCCGCTCTGCTGGATAAGGAGATAAGGTCAATATTCTCGGAAGTGGTCAAGTCCAGCGAGCTCTCGCTTCAACTCACGAGGATGTGTTTAGATACCTTTCTAGGTAAGCTTAAGCCCTCTGATCTACTGATAGAGGTAGAAAAAGGAGCTCAGATATTATCCTTCTCGCATGAGCAGGTAAGGTTGAAGGTGAGCGAGGTCCTAGCTAGGTTTCAACCGATGGGCGGGGATCTGAGGAAGCTGATATCTCTCCTCGAGATATCCTACGGTTTGCTGAGGTTAGGGAGGTACGCTAGGAACATAGCTCAGACTATAACAATGTTCGACGATCTGGGAGACTGTGACCTCTCTCGGGTCTTCTTAGCTGCTGAACTGACGGATAAGATGGTTAAAGACGCGTTGAAATCCGTTGAGAACGAGGATCAGGAGCTCGCTAGAAGGGTCATAGAGATGGACGACGATGTGGATGGGGCTTACACTGAGTACCTTAAGGAGATGATCCTGAGCGGAGAGGAGAGGAAAGCTGCTTGTGCTGTAGCGAACACTTTGATACTTAGGTACCTGGAGAGGATGGCTGACCATGCTGTCCAGATAGCTGAGGAAGTCCTGAGGATGTCTTGAACATCATCCCTACGAGAAAAGCTTAAACAAATATAGAGGGCTGCGCTCAGGTGGTCTAGCTTGAGGGTTAACGGTGTGAATCTGAGTGAGATAGCTGAGCTCTTCGGGACACCTACCTATGTTGTAGATCTAGATAGAGTTAAGGAGAACTTCCTTAGGTTGAGTAACGCGTTGAAGTGCCCTCACGTGATAGCTTACGCTTACAAAGCAAATCATGAACCAGAGATAGTGAGGACTCTAGCTGCTCTTGGCTCCGGCGCCACGGTTCCATCGGCTCTAGGTGTAATGTTAGCTAAGTGGGCTGGAGTGCCTCCCGATAGGACAGTGTTAGTGGGCCCCAGTCCCTCATTGGGAGACTTAAGTGAAGCAGTTAACTTTGGGGCGATCATCTCGCTGGAGAGTGAATCTGAAGCTAAGGTGCTCACTAGTATTGGGAGAGCGAGCGTGATCGTTAGAGTGAACCCGGGGATAGGGGGTGGGGCTCACCCCAGTTTGGTAACAGGCGGAAGAGGAAGTAAGTTCGGTCTCCCACCCGAGAGGGCCCTCAGCCTCTACAACTCCTTAAAATATGATTTCAAGATTTTGGGATTTCATACTCACATTGGGAGTCAGATACTATCCGTAGAACCTTTCAAAGCGGCTCTAAATGTGCTGAGAGATCTTGTGAGGAGAGTGGGTGATGTCGAGTTGATAGACTTAGGAGGGGGCATAGGGGTGCCTTACTCCAATGAGGAACCGTTTCCCCTCGAGGAGTACGCTAGCTTGGTCTGCAGTTATGTGAGGGAGGTAGGAGCAACCCTCTTCCTTGAGACGGGTAGGTACATAGTAGCTGATGCTGGTTACTTGCTCGCTAGGGTGAACTATGTTAAGGAGGTGGAAGGGGTTAAGTGGGTCTTAGTGGACGCTGGGATGAACGATCTCATCAGACCAGCTCTATATGGAGCTAAGCATGAGGTGATGTGCGGCTCTGAAGGAGCTAAGGAGAGGGTGATTATAGCCGGGCCTATCTGCGAGTCGGCTGACGTCTTCGGTGATTACGAGCTACCTGAGCTAAGGGAAGGGGACTTGATCGCCTTCAAGAACGCTGGAGCCTACGGGTTCTCCATGGCGAGCAGGTACAACTTAAGACCCCTCCCACCCGTTGTGGTTGTGGAGGGAGGGAAGTTCAGACTGCTGAGGGCTAGGGAGGACTTCCAGAAGGCTATCTTCGGTAACTGATACTGAAAGAAGTCAAAGTATAAAAGCTCTTCCTCCCCCCAAGGCTATGCTAGACGATTACTATGCGAGGATATTCAAGTGCAGACCCTCCTTCCCTATAGTAGTGGAGCGAGGGTTAGGTGCCGAGGTCTGGAGTGCGGATGGTAGAAGGTTCTTAGACTTCAGTGGGGCAGCCACATCGCTGGGCCAATGTCATCCTAAGGTTGTGAACGCTATTAAATCCGGTGTTGAGAAGATCACGGGGTTCTCAGGGTTACTAGCACCTACAGAACCCTTTCTGAGGCTTGGGAAAGAGCTCAGTTCCATAACGCCAATCGGAGACCCTTCGATAGCTTATGCTACGACTGGGAGTGAGGCTAGCGACTTTGCTATACAGCTAGCTAAGTACGCTACCGAGAGGAGCGTGGTGATCTCTTTTTACGGTGCCTATCATGGACTTACCGGATATGCTCTTTTCTCATCACCTACTGAGGGTATGAGGAAGGTCAAACCTCACTTAGTAGATGCTCTTTTCGCTCCTTACCCTAGTTGCTCTCAACGCAGGTCTCGCGAGGGCAGAAGTTCGTGCGTAGAGGAGTCGATAGAGTTCATAGAGGAGGAGATAATAGGTAGAGCTGTGGAACCCGATGATGTTGCGGCGATCATTGTGGAACCACTTCAATCCCACGGGGGCATAATATTACCGCCTCCTGAGTTCTTCAAGGAACTGAGGAGGTTGGCGAATGAGGTTGAGGCTATCCTCATAGTAGATGAGGTCTACACGGGCTTCGGCAGGACGGGAAGATGGTGGGGCATTGAGCACCACGGGGTGGAGCCCGATGTTATCGTCATGGGAAAGGGGATAGCGGGTGGGTTACCGCTAGCAGCAGTAGCCTTCAGGAGTGATCTGATCGATGAATGGTACCTCTGCAGTGGTGGGAGCTTAGGGACGTTCGCCGGGAACTACCTGTCGGCTCTAGCCTCGTTAGCCACCATAGAGGCCATAAGGGAGGAGGACTTGCTGAGAAACGCTGAGGAAAGGGGAAGGCAGTTGAGTGAGGCCTTGGAGGAGTTTGTAGAGAAATTCGATGTGGTGGAGGAAGCTAGAGGGATAGGGTGCGTTCAAGGAATAGAGATATTCGAGGGAAAGAGGCCTTCAAGGAAGTTAGCTGAGGAGCTCAAGTGGGCGCTGTTCAGGAGAGGGTTGCTCGCGATACCGGTCGGTAGGTATCACAACGTTATCAAGTTAACGCCGCCGATCACGATAAGCGAGGAACAGATGGAGGAAGCGATCAGGATCCTCGAGAAGGCTATCCAAGAGGTCAGCCGAAGATAAGGGAGAGCATAATAGTGATAATTAGAACTATCGCTGAAATCACTATCAGCGGGAGCAAGTGAGTGGTCACTAAAGCTATCAGGAACGCTATGTAGTCCTTGAGTGTTAGCTTGCTGCACTCACTTCCCTCCAAAGGAACTCAACCTCCTAAGCGATCCCAGAAGTGACAGCTCACCCAGTGCCCTAGGAGGACTTCCTCCAATATGGGTTCCTCCCTGTAACACTCCTCCCGAGCGAAAGGGCATCTAGTGTGGAACCTGCAACCAAGAGGGGGGTTCAGCGGGCTTGGGATCTCCCCTACCAAGATCATCTTCTCCTTCCTCTTAGCGACCTTAGGGTTTGGGATCGGTATCGAGGAGAGCAAGCCCTTCGTATAGGGGTGAAGCGGGCTCTCGAATAGCTCCTCAGTACTAGCTAGCTCTATCAACTTACCTAAGTACATCACACCCACTCTCTCGCTCATGTACCTGACTACAGCTAAGTTGTGACTTATCAGCAAGTAGGTGAGGTCGAATTCACGCTTCAAATCGGATAGTAAGTTCAATATCTTAGCTTGGACACTGACATCGAGGGCTGAAGTCGGTTCATCGAGCACGATGAACTCCGGCCTCAAGACTAAAGCTCTTGCAATGACTATCCTCTGTCTCTGCCCTCCCGAGAACTCATGAGGGTACCTGTTTATGTGTTCGGGGTTGAGTCCAACGAGCTTAAGTATCTCAGATACCTTTTCCCTGATGGTCCTCTCATCAGCCCCCTCGTGTATGATTAAGGGTTCACCTATTATGTCCTTCACACGCTTCTTGGGGTGCAGGGCTCTATAAGGGTCCTGAAACACAATCTGCATCTCCCTCCTCAATTGAAGGAGGTCTTTTCCCCTTAAGTTCGTTATATCCCTACCTTTGAATATTATCCTACCGCTTGTCGGCTCCAACAGTTTTATAGCGGTCCTTCCGAGCGTTGTCTTACCGCTCCCAGACTCACCAACAAGACCGAAAATCTCCCCCTTGCGGATATCGAAGGAGACCCCATCTACAGCCCTTACGTATCCTACAACACGAATTGCTATACCTCCTCTCACTGGGAAGTGCTTCTTAAGGTCCTTAAGCTCGAGCATAGGCATCAACTCCCGTAAAGGAAGCAAGCGACTTCGTGTCCCTCACTGACTTCCAGTAGCCTTGGCACTTCCCTCTCGCAAATACTCATCCTGTGCGGGCATCTCGGATGGAACAAGCACCCAGACGGTGGGTTTATCAGGGAGGGTATCTCCCCCTCCATGGAGAAGAGCTTCCCCTCTTGCCCCTCAGGATTCGGTATAGCTCTAAGAAGCCCTCTCGTATAGGGGTGAAGCGGGCTCTCGAATAGCTCCTCAGTACTAGCTACCTCAACTATTCTCCCAGCGTATATGACAGCTATCCTATCAGCTATTTCAGCAGCAAGGGCTAGATCGTGCGTTATGTAGATAACACTGGTCCCAAGCTCCCTTATGAGCTCCCTGAAGAGCTCCATTATCTGCGCCTGTATCGTAACATCTAAAGCTGAGGTCGGTTCATCGGCTATCAATAACTTTGGCTTTAAGGCTAAGGCCATTGAGATGACTATCCTCTGAGCCATACCACCGCTCAGTTCATGGGGATAGCTCTTGTAGATCCTCTCTGGATCGGGTAAGCCAACCCTCCTGAACATATCCAAGACCCTCTCCCTAGCTTCGCTCCTCGATATGCCCTCATGCACTAGGAAGGATTCTTCCACCTGTTTGCCAACGGGTATGACGGGATTCAGCGCTGCTTTAGGTTCTTGAAATATCATAGAGATCTCCTTCCCCCTTATTCTCAATATCTCCTCTTGAGAGAGTTTAAGCAAGTCCCTCCCCTCGAAGATTATCTCTCCTCCTGTTATCTCAGCGTTCTGATCTAAGAGACGGAGAATAGAGAGTCCTGTTACTGTCTTGCCACTTCCAGTTTCTCCCACGAGTCCTAGGGTGTCCCCGTAGTCTAGCTTTAGGTAAACGCCATCTACGGCTCTAACAACTCCTCTGAGCGTGTGAAAAACGACCTTGAGGTTCCTCACGTCTAAGAGCATAGATCTTACCTCCTGGCCCTGACGTTGAGTATGTCGTTTATCCCATCCCCGAGCAAGTTGAAACCCAGTGTTGCAAGCAGTATAGCGAAGCCCGGGAATGTTGAGACCCACCACTGCTCTGTTATGAACCTCCTGCCCTCGCTCACCATCACTCCCCATTCCGGTGTGGGCGGCTGAACTCCCAGTCCTAGGAAGCCTAAGCCCGCAGCAGTTAGTATCGTGCCTCCCATGTCGAGAGTAGCCTGCACTATCACGGGCGGTATTATCATCGGTAGGACATGTCTGAATATTATCCTCAAGTCACTAGCACCTATGGCTCTAGCAGCTTCAACGAATGTTTCCTCCCTTACTTGTAGCGTGCTAGCCCTTGCTAACCTCGCGTAGTAGACCCATGAGACGAAAGCTATAGCTAGCATCGTGTTGAATATCCCAGGACCGAGGGCTGCAGCTACAGCCATAGCGAGTATTAGCCTAGGGAACGCCATGAACATATCAGTCACTCTCATCAGCACTTCATCGATCTTACCACCAAAGTAACCTGATATCACTCCGATTAAGGTCCCTAAGCTGAAGGATATAGCTACGACGACTATCGCAATTGTTAAGGATATCCTAGATCCCCAGATGACCCTACTGAATATGTCCCTCCCAAGCTGATCGGTTCCGAAGAGGTGCTCCAAGCTGGGAGGAAGGAGTCTCTTCGAAAGGTCCTGCTTCACGGGATCGTACTTGACTATGTAGGGTGCGAGCAGCGCTACCGATATCAAGAGGATTGTGAGGAAAAGCCCTAGGATCGTTAGAGGTGATCTCCTGATCAAGATGAGATTTATCCTGAAGTCTTCTGACCTAAAGTACTCTTGTACGGTCACCAAGAAACCACCCTCATGCGTACCTTATCCTAGGGTCTAGGAACGCGTAGAGTATATCGACTATGAGGTTGGCTAGCGAGTATATGAGAGCTATGAGGAGAGTTGCCCCCATAACAGCAAGGAAATCTACTAGAAGGAAGGCTCCTGTAGAGTACCTCCCTAGGCCTGGCCACGCGAAGATCGTCTCGGTCAAAACAGCACCTTCGAGCAAACTCCCGTAAGTCATCCCTATCACAGTTGTCGTGGGGATTAGAGCGTTTCTGAGTGCGTGTCTGAAGAGAACGATCCTCTCCGTCAGTCCTTTGGACCTAGCCGTCTTTATGAAGTCTTGATTCAACACCTCCAAGAGGGCTGTTCTAGTTATCCTGGTTATCGAAGCGGACGCGTAGTAACCTAGAACGAACGAGGGGAGTGCTAAGTGCCATAACGCATTCGAGAAAGCTTCGAAGTTCCTAGCTATCAAGCTGTCGATCAGGAGGAGGCCTGTTACCCTAGGTGGTTCGAGAACACCTGGATCTAGTCTACCTGGCCCAGGGAATAAGCCTAGCTTGTAGTAGAGGGCGAAGAGGAGTATCAGACCCAGCCAGAAGACGGGCATACTCACCCCTATCAAAGCGAATATCCTTGAGATGTGATCCGGCCACTTGTCCTTCTTCACTGCAGACACTATCCCCAACGGGATCCCTATAGCAATAGCTACCACCATAGCTGAGGTCGCTAGCTCTATGGTCGCGGGGAAGAAGTAAAGGAGATCTTCCATAACGGGTTTATTGGTCCTTATGGACTTCCCTAGATCCCCTTTCGATAGCTTGATGAGATAGTCGATGAACTGCTCGTGAACGGGCTTATCGAACCCCCACTCCTTCCTTATCTTCTCGACAAGCTCAGGAGATGCCTGAGGCCCTAGTATCGCGCTTATAGGATCTGCTGGAATGACGTGCGAGATGAAGAACGTGATGACAACTATCCCAAAGAGGACGAAGATCATGAGGATGAGTCTCCTTATTACATAAGTCCTTAGATCCATCATAAGGTCCTCCCAAAAAAGAAAAGATTTGGGTTTTAGCTACCAGGAACCTTTGTTACCTTAGAGAGGTCTAGAACGAAGAACGTTGGGTCGGGGAGCCAGTTCTTCACGTAATCTCTTGTCACCTGTTGCGCAACTTCTTGGTACAGCATAACGTAGGGACCGTGATCGAGTATGTAATCTGTGAGAGCGAGGTACATCTCCTCCCT
>JAVQRZ010000060.1:0-2865 GCA_033582115.1 Candidatus Korarchaeum sp.
GGTAGCAGTATCCCTTGAGGGGGAGATAACCGGTACCGGCGAAGACGTGATTAACAGAGCGGATCTGCTCTCGCAATCTGTCAAGAGACTCGTTTCAAGCATGATAGAAGATCAGTCTTACATGAGGCCGTTCCTAAGGGATAAATCAAAGGCCAAGGAAGCTAAGAACATCTTGGAGGTGACTCTGGGGGAGATAATCTCGATGGAGAGAGAGTTACTGGATAAAGCTAACTCATACATCCGAGAAAAAGGAGTAGAGATGGAGGACTTGAAGAGTTGCGAGGAGATACCTGCTTTCATCAACTTCCTCAGGATACTGAAGAAATCGGTAGCTCAGGAGCCTACTGCTACCGAGATCAAGGTCGAGGAGAAGGAAGAGGAAAAAGCTGAGATAAGACCACTTGAAGTAGCAAAGAAGAAAAAAGAGGAGGCTCTCAATACCTTAAAGGAGGAATTCAATAGCTTAAGGTCTATCAGCGAGGAACTAGAGTTAATGGGGATAACCTATGTGAAGCTCTCCCACGTGATCGGGTTAGAGGAACCGCTCGCTGAAAAAATATCTCAGGTAGATGAGGAATCCGTTCATAAGTACATCCAAAATATCATCTCGAAGCTACATTCTATCGGAGATGAATCTAGAAAATTGATCCAAGTAGCTCAGAAGATAATGGACTCTAAAGCAAGTGTGGAGGAGATGAAAGGGGAATTACTGGAGAAAATGGAGAGCGTAGCTGCACTGTCCATAATCAAAGAAGTGACTCCTTACATAGGGCTAGATTTCCCGAAGATACCGCTTCTAGTGAGATCTAAGGTACAGATAGACATACTTAGGAAGGAAGCCGAGAGGATAGGTAGAGTAAGCTCACTCCTTCGAAGCATCTTGAATGAACTGGAGTACATACCCAAAGACGCTAAGATCGATCTAAGTAGGCTCTCGTTTGAGTCAACGGAGTCCCTACTCGAGAGCTTGAGTAACTGCTTGAGGGCGTCTAGGCTATCCTACGGCATGCCTGAAGCGATAGCTTATACTGGAGTTATGAGTGAAATATTAGAATTATATCCGAAATGGAGAGAAAAGATAATATCTCTATTAAGGGAGAGGGGAGAAATATCGCTCCAAGACCTCAAGTTCATACCGCAAAGCTGGAGGTCCTGGGTCCTCAGGAACTTAACTGAAGAAGGTGTAGTAATGGTCAAGGAGGATAAAGTGACTATTAGAGTACTTTCAGAAGACGTAAGGAAGATAGAGATAGAGATAGAAGTCATAGAGGATATGTTAAACGATCTGGGAGGTATGCTGCCTGGCATCGACGAGCAAGGAGTTAAGAGGCTCAGGGAAGACTTAGAGAGAGCGAAGTCCCTCTTCATGGCGGGGAGAACTTCGGAGTACAGGGAGCTCATCTCTAGCTTGAGATCTAGAGTTAGCGAGATCAAGATGCAATTAGGGGTGAAGAGATGAAGAAGATGTCCATAGTGATAATAGGACCCCATCAAGCAGGGAAGAGCACTTTCATAAGGAAGTTAGATCCTTC
Source organism: Candidatus Korarchaeum sp. (assembly GCA_033582115.1). Lineage (GTDB taxonomy): Archaea > Korarchaeota > Korarchaeia > Korarchaeales > Korarchaeaceae > Korarchaeum. The sequence goes on from JAVQRZ010000060.1 coordinate 1,533, forward strand.
GGCAATCAGAATGGATTATGAGAAGGGTACGATGTCTACCACGGTTGGATTCGATTACGGTATAGTCTTCTGGGATGCATCCACCGACAGGCTCTACCCCAAGGATAATGTAGACGACCTCAACCCTCTCAATGAGATCTGGAAGGTAACTATTACCGGAACCCCCGGGCAGATAGCTTTCTCCTACGTCAGAAAAGCTCTGATAAGAGGTAAGGATGGTGTGATAATGATAATAGATAGCGCACAACCGGTTCAAGTAGTCTACGCGTTGGGTCAGTACCAAGAAGCCAAGGAGGTACTGCCTCCTGGCTTCCCGTTCTTAGTACTAGCGAACAAGCAAGATCTACCGGATGCTAAACCACCTGACGTCATAAGAGGGCTTCTAGGGATCAACGCTGAGATAGTGCCGATATCAGCGCTCTTGGGACAGGGTGTGCGAGAAGCATTAATCCAGTTCCTCAGGACTGTGAGAGCAGAGTTGCTGACTAGATCGATGCAGGTTTACGCTGAAACTAAAATGGAAGTGAGGGCTTAAACCCAAAAAAATTTAAGGAGTTTTAAGATCTCCTCATAGTGACTTCTATTCTCTTCCTCAGGTAATTCCTCCTCATAGTTACCTCGAAGCCCCCCCACCTTATTGGCTCACTAGGCTCCTTCACCCACATCGGCCAAACGTAGTCCTTCATCTCCACGTTATACTCCTCCTCTAAGCCATTACAGGATTTCCTCACCTTTCCGTTGAGATTGACTACCTCACCGCTTGAGAGTATATATTCGTATAGTGGCATAATTCAATAAACTACGATGTCAAGAAAAACCGGATCACCAGATTATAATAGAATCATAATCCCGATATCTTACTCATATTTCAACTCTGAGCATATGGAGAGGCTCTTCGCAGAGTTAATCTTAAGTAAAGAAGGAGCAAGAAGCTCGAAAAGGTGCTCCTGCTTATTCGTAAGTAAATCTACCTGAGAGCTACTCTGAATATTCTTATCAGCTTATTGGACAACTAGCTTAATGATCTCACGGTATTCAACACTAACATTTTTATTATTGTTCGCTTCCGATAGATGGCCATTCGAATGGGCCATGGGAGTGGGGTGATCTAATCAATGAGGGAAAAATTGATCATCTTAATGGTTCTACTTCTACTGACGCCTACAGCATTCCACAATGTCAGCTCCCAAGGTAATATTACAGTAGGCTTCGATAAGAAGCACGGTCTCCCCTCAACGAAGTTCCCAGTTTTGAAGCAGCTTCTGGAGAGCGAAGGTTACGTCGTTAAGGACGTCGAGGGATTCTCTGCAGACGTGGATGTGATAGTCATAGT
>JAVQRZ010000061.1:0-1964 GCA_033582115.1 Candidatus Korarchaeum sp.
CTGTGGAAAATCGGCCTCAGGTAAAAATCTGATGAAGGACTCTCTTTTTATTATTGCATCAATTTCCTCACCCTTAAGTCTCTTATCGATTATGAGAGTGCCTCTATCCTCAATAACGAAAGATCTGGGGCAAGATGAAACATGAACATCACCTAAGATCACTTTACTTGGTATATTCCTTATTAGGTCTTCCTTTAAAAGGAATCTAATGCTCTCAACTTCTCTCAAAAATTCTTCGGTCAGCTCATCATTTTTTTCAGTTGTAAGTAACGGCACAGTAAGTATGTAGTTATAAGATATATAAATGTTATTTTAGCAAAAGAAGGAAGTTACTGGCTCTATAGACTATTCTAATCTATATAGAGTTGTCTACAAACTAAAATAAATTCGAAAATCCCTTATTACTTAGCAATATCGAGTAGATAAATAGGAAAAAAAAGGGTGAATATGCGATGAATGGCCCTATGGTTCCTCCTGGTCCTCCGATAGGATAGATTTATCCTAATTTTTATTTAATAATTAACTAGATCAATTTTTGCTCTCATGGCTTTTTACTGAAAAAAGTGTCGGATTGTGCATATATAGGTACACCTCCTCGTTCTCGAGGATGAATCTGAAATACGTAATAGTTCAGAGATGCGATCCAGATCATTATCTGACGGAGACAGGACCCTTAATGCGTCTAAATTCAATTTTAGAGAGGAGGATAGGGAGTGAGTGGGTTATTCTAACACACTTTACGGAGGATTCAAGGAGGTACAACTTCGGCCTCTGCGTAGAGTTCAGGGAGAGACCATCTGATGATAGCCTAGTTGAGCTTTCGCTAGGGTCAGGTGAAATGAGAGTCGCTTTCCCTTGGAGGGAGATCGTGCTGAGCAATCCTTCTATCGAGACTCTGATACCTCTGGACATCTCCCTCATGAGCATCTTCTCATTTCAGAATCCCCAATTCGTGATAGGCGAGATGCTCATCTCTAAGGTTCTCTTTTATACAAATCCATCAATATGGTCCGATCCCTCTCTGGTTGGAAGCGATATCTCATCCACTTATAGGAGGCTCTCTGAGGAGCTTGATCTCGAGAGGAGGTACTGTTCTTTCGCGAGAGCCCTCCAGTTCTTGAGCGGGATCGATCACCTTCCTGAGATCATAGAAGCCTTCAAGGCACTCTCCTCACTGGGTATAGCACCCCCCACGACGAGAGCAGAGCTCTTGCAAACTCCTGACCTCTCTCCTGCTGAGATAAAGGTTTTGAGAGTTTTATGTGTTAAGGAAGCGATAGACAGAATCCCCAATCTGTCAGATAGACAGATGGCTACTCTTCTCTTGGACCTCGCTAGGGTCCCCTCAGGTCCCCAAAGGGTAAGAGTGCAGAGGTCCCTATCGAGCAGAGGGATGAGGGAGGGGCTAACTCTCGCAGAACTCGCTCTGACGGTAGGAATCGATAAAACCTACCTGTGGAGGTACGTGATACCCAAGATGATCGATAGCTGCCTAATCAGGGTGGGGAAAGATGCATCAAGGGGGAAGGAGGTGAGGGTATATAGAGCTAACCCCTACATAACCTTCTTGAGTGACCTCATCATGACTTACAGCATGAGGATCTCGCACCTCCTGAGCAGGAGGATCCTTTGATCAGATCCTATCTAGCTTCATGACCACTTCTACCTCATTTAGCTCCACGTCACCGTTACCATTGGAATCGACCCAGTGGAGTAAGTAGAGCTGATCATCTAGTTGATTTGCCCCTATGAAGATCGATGCTGCTAGAGTACCGAACCTAGTGAATCCTTCCCCTACCACTATAAATCTTTCCTCCCATCTTAGCCAGTAGACGACCGCGTAGTCTTCTTTACCGAATTTAATAGTTAGATTGTACTCCTTCGATTTCACGAAGAGCTTAGCTTCATCTCCCCTCAGGAACATGGAAATACCTGCTATCGAGTTGAACTCGATTACTAAGCTG
>JAVQRZ010000062.1:0-7691 GCA_033582115.1 Candidatus Korarchaeum sp.
GGAAGGAGATATTCGTTCAGTCCGAAGGGAAGCTCTACTTTATCTCCAACGGTAGGCCAATTGAGGTAGCTGAGTGCGAGGATTGCACGTTCATTCCATACTCTAGGGAGAGGTACGCCCTTCTAACAAGGGAGGGGCTCACCCTGAGGATGGATAGGGAGGAGGTGAAGCTAAGCTTGAGGCCTAGATTAGCTAAGTGGTCTGAGGACGGGAAGTACTTAGCTGCACTCTCAGATAACAGCTTGTTCTTACTCTCAAACGAGGGTGTGCTCTGGAGCCTCAGCTTGAACACTCAGGTCTTCGACATCGCTATCTCAAAGGGTGTGGTGGTATTGACGACGAAGAACTGCGAGGTTTACGCTTACAGTATCAGAGGGAGCGCCGCTTGGACTAACAGGCTCTGTAGCTGCTGCATACCCCTCAAGCTAGCTTCAACAAGTGATGTTATAGCTGTAGCGCTTCAAGGAAGGGAGCTAGTTCTACTGGACCCTGCTAGCGGGAAGGTACTTCAGAGAGTCGAGGTGCCTGCTTACTCACTCCACGCTAGCGAGGGCTTGATATTCGCTCTAGATCCTGAGGGAGCTCGCGTACTAGCTGATTCCAGCAAGCTTAGGGTTGAGGGGAAGAGCTCCGGAGCCCTCCTCCTCTGGGAACTCCCGATCTGGCTGAAGGGGGAGCTCTCTTACGAGGCTGATGGTGAGAACGGAGTTATATCGATCTCTAGGAGCTCCTTCATCCCCCTAAGGCCTTCCGGGAACTTGACACTTAGATTGAGAGACCCTAATGGTGTGGAGGTGGGAAGAGAGGTTCTTCGTGAAGCCGATTGAAGTCATAATGACGCCTGATGGTGAGGTTGAGGTGAAGGGAGAGGGAGAGTTCTCGATCAGAGCTCATAGAGTTACTTACAAAGGCACCAAGGTGAGGTTAGATACGGGCTTCCTTCCTGAGTACACATCTTGTAGAGGTCTTGAATTATGGGAGAGTCGTAGGTGAGTACTCATGCTACAACTCCAGGTTCACCTTGGTACTAGTAGCGATCCTACTGGCTGTAGCTACATCTTCGCTAATAGCTAAGGGGTTTTTAGTTAAGAGGAGTTGAGAGCCCCATGGACCTCGGTATGAGGGGCAGGTTAGCTGTGGTCACAGGAGCTAGCTCAGGCATGGGTAAGGCAACAGCTCTCTCCCTGCTCAAGGAGGGAGCTAAAGTTCTAATAGCCTCTAGGAGTGAAGATAAGCTGAGAATAGCTGCTGAAGAGCTCTCTAAGGAGGGAGAGATTTACTTCCAAGTAGCTGACGTCACCAAGACTGAGGACATCGAGGGTCTCTACAAGAGAGCTGAGGAGCTCGGAGGGGCTGACATACTAGTGGTGAGTTACGGAGGTCCTAGGATAGCTAGATTTAGCGAGCTAGAGGATAGAGATTGGTACGATTCATTCAACCTGCTCGTCATGAGCTCAGTAAGGCTGTCTAAGCTCTTCGGCTACAGGATGAAGGAGAGAGGGTGGGGGAGGATCGCTTTCATAACGTCAACAGCTATAAGGGAGGTGAACATGAGCATACCGCTCTCTTCAGTCGTTAGGGTATCTCTCACTGGCTTAATTAAAGTCCTTTCGAGGGAGTTAGCTCCTGAAGTCACTGTGAACGGTGTGATGCCTGGTATGATAATAACCGAGCGGCAAAGGGAACTGCTAACGGTCAAGGCTAGGGAGAAAGGGATTAGCTTAGAACAGATGGAAGCTGAAGCATCAGCTGAGGTACCAGCCAGGAGGTTCGGAAGACCCGAGGAGATAGGGGACTTGATAGCTTTCCTCTGTAGCGAGAAAGCTAGCTACATATCCGGAGCACTTGTGCCGGTGGACGGTGGCTACTTAGCTTACATATGAGGTGGTCTTCATGGATTGGCTCCCCTTACTCGAGAGACTTTGCTTAGCTTCAGGGCCTCCGGGCTTCGAGGAAGAGGTCAAAGCCTTGATAAGAGAGGAACTCGAGGGGAGGGTCGATGAGATCCAGGAGGACAGCTTCGGGAATCTCTACGCGATCAAGGGGAGGGGCGAGAGGAGGTTCATGCTGGCAGCCCATATGGATGAGGTAGCTATGATGGTCAGGCACGTTGAGAGCAGCGGATTCCTGAGGTTCACATCTCTGGGAGGAATAAGCCCCTCCCAACTGATAGCTCAGAGAGTAGTGGTGCACGGGAGGGTGAAGCTCAGAGGGGTGGTAGGCTCGACACCAGCTCACATGGGAGGAGAGGATAAGGTACTCAAGTTGGAGGAGATGTACGTAGACGTAGGGGCTAGGAGCAAGGAGGAAGTTCAGAGGCTGGGGGTGAGGCTTGGAACACCGATTACCTTCGATGCTCCCTTCAACTACCAGCCTGAGACTGGTGTCGTAATGGGGAAGGCCCTGGATGATAGGCTAGGCTGCTTAGTGCTCGCTAAAGCGGTAGCTGAAGCTGAGCCTAAGGATAAGGTCTTTGCTGTCTTCACGTGTGAGGAGGAGAGAGGGCTTAGAGGAGCTCAAGTAGCTGCTAACAGGGTGAAGCCGAAGTTGGCTTTCGTCCTAGAGGGGACGATAGCTTCCGATGTTCCAGGAGTACCTGAGTACAACTACATAACGCAGCTAGGGAAAGGGCCTGCGATCAGGGTGATGGATAGAACCGTGGTGGTGAGGGGCTGGTTGCTCGAATATACCATCTCGAGGGCTGAGGAGCTCGGAATACCTTATCAGCTTCAACTCTCACCTGTGAGCGGTACTGACGCTGGACCAATAAGCGTGAGTAACGAAGGAGTGCCTGTTGGTGTGATATCAATCCCAGCTCGCTACATACACTCACCTCAAGCTCTAGCTAAGGTTGAGGACATAGAGAACACGATGAAGCTAGTTAAGAGCTTACTTGAAGATCCTCCCGCGAGGCCGTGAGGTTATTATCCTCCCGTACTAGGGCTCCTTATGAGACACCCTTACATGACCTACGGTGGTTTGGTAGCTAGCGAGCACTACCTCGCTTCAACAATAGCCTCAGAGGTCCTCAGGGATGGGGGGAACGCTGTAGATGCATCTGTAGCAGCTTCCCTCTCGCTCTCAGTACTCCTCCCTCACCTAGGGGGATTGGGAGGGGATTTCTTCGCTTTAGTCAAGATGGGAAATGAGGTCAGGTTCATAGACGGTTCAGGCCCCTCCCCCTATGAGCTGAACAGAGAGGAACTACTCAGAAGGGGCTTCAGAGAGATGCCCGCTAAAGGGCCCCTCTCCATCACCGTGCCAGGCTACGTCGACGCGTTGCACTTAATGTGGAGGAAGTACGGTAGGATGAGCTGGAGTGAACTCGTCTATAAGATTGTTATGATAGCTAAAAATGGATTTCCAGTCTCTGAAAGCTTATCGAATGCTGTGAAGCTCTACAGGGAGCTCCTACTAGCTGATGAAGGCTCAGCTTCAACTTACACGCGAGTAGGGGAGCAGGGGTCTAGGCAGAGGTTCGAGGGACTTGCCTCAGCTTTAGAGAGGGTAGCTGAGGACCCTAGGGATTTCTACGAGGGGGAGATAGCTTCAAGCTTGGTTAAGTACATCAGGGAGAGAGGAGGACTACTCTCGTTGGAGGACCTCTCTAGTTACCACGCTAGCGAGGGCCAGCCTGTAATCGCTCACATCTGGTGCTGCGAAGCTTACGAGATGCCCCCTCCAACGCAGGGCGTGACTACTTTGCACATGCTGATGTTCACTGATGAGCTAGGAGGCCCTCGATCGCTCGAAAGGGTGAGGAAGCTGATCGAGATCTCAAGAAGGGCTTACGCGATCAGAGATAAGTACATAACGGACCCTAGGTACATGAGCGTGAGCTTGGACGAGCTGATTGACCCCTCTATGCTCGAGGGGACTGGAGCCACTGGGAGTTTCAGCAAGGAGGACACGACATTCTTCTCTGTCATCGATAGTGAGGGCATGATGGTAGCGGGTATACAGAGCATCTTCACAGCTTTCGGATCGGGTTTAACGGAGCCTAGGTATCAGGTGACGCTTAACTGCAGAGGTTCCAGCTTTTCCCTCGATGAAGGTCACGTCAACAAACTTGAGCCTGGAAAGAGGACTATGCATACTCTATCAGCTCTCCTCATGAGTTGTGGTGGTAATTGGTACGTTATAGGGACTTCTGGTGCTCACTTCAGACCTCAACTTCACTGGTGGATCTCTACGAACCTCCTGAAGTATGAGATGGGTTGCCAGGAAGCTCTTGATTTTCCCAGAGCTTACTTAGACCTGTCGAACAACATCTTAGTGGCTGAAGAGGGGATAGAGGTCAGCGATAACTTGAACGTGAATCTGAAGGTTGAAAAGTACCCTTCTAGGCTCGGTGTCGCTGCCTTAACCCTAATGAGGAGAGATGGTCTTAAGGTAGGTTGCGTGGATGTGAGAGGGGACGGAGGGTGCTCCGGAACCCTCTACTAGCTCATCAAGACCAACATCATAGCTATTATCACTGTTGATAGAGTGTCAGTGACTGTCGTCTCAAAGGGTATGATGAAGTTATCAGGATTGAGCCCCCTCCTGAACGTTAAAATAGCCAGGGAGAATGTGAAGACTATGACCAGTGGTAGAAGGACTGCGTAGACTGAGATAGGTATTATCAGAGAGCTCGTCAACCCTCCGACGAGGAAGCTTATGAAACTGTAAATGATAAAATAGATGAGACCCGCTGCTCCTACCTGAGCTACTTCACCGACCTTGGACCTCAACTCCCTTATGTTAGGGCTTAGGAGACCTGTGAAGAGGTTGGTCGTTGATGTAGATCCGAATATAGCAGCGCAATCACCTATAGTATCTATTATGGCTGGGTAGACTGTGAGTATACCTGGAGTCCTCTCTATAAGCTCTCTAACTGACGATAGAGAGAAGCCCGAGATACTAGAGATCGAGGTGACTGTAACTATCGTAAGGAAAGACTCCCTGATCGTCCTCCTGAACTCCTCCTCCTTGATGAAGACCGCAGTTAGGGTGAGAGTGAAGATGACGGTGGATGAAGCTATCAGGTAGATCAGGATTACGCCTACCTCACTGAAAGCTAAGGTGAGGGAGATGATGTATGAAAGAGTAGCCCATATGTCAGCTATTGTGGAGGTCATAGGGTAGACTACAGCATCAGGGTCCAAACCCCTCTTGAACCACTCGTGGCCCACGAAGGAGGTAGCAGGTACTATCACGATAATAGCTATGGTCTGCGATGATATAGCTGTAGAGAGTATCAAGGGGAGCTCTTTGAAGCTTGAGCCCGTGAAGATGAATGCTAGGAGACCCATCAGGAAGCTCATCAGGAGAGAGAGTGCGATCATCGAGACTATTACCGAGTAGTAGTAAGTGGTGTTTCCCCTGAAGTTAGGCCTTATGGTACCTAGGTGGAGCCCTGTGCTTATCCTAGCGGCCTCTATCCCGTTCAGCGAACCCCTACCCGTGAGGACGATAGGATAAAGAGCGATGCACCAAGGTTGCCTTAAGGCTAGGCTTGAGAATACCTCTAGGATGCTCCCAGCGAATAAGCCTCCTAGATCGAAACTTAAGGAGAACATAGATTCCTTGAAAATCTGAAACCTCTTTCGAGCAGATAGAGAGCTGCTGTAGGAATCGTTGTGCATCAGTGCCATCACCTTCCATCACTAACACCCCCTCGTTTCGCGAGCTACCTAATGCGACGTCATTATAACCCTTACCTCTGCGATTGGTCCTCTGATGCGATGATCCGCGGACCCTTAGCTGGGGAGGGAAGTTTATATCTTACAGCTGCTGAAGTTCAAGATGAAGCAAGACGACATGTTGAGGAGGCTGGATTCCTCAATCATGACGAACCTCTTCAGGACTCATAGGATAGTGATTAAGAGGGCTAAGGGGACCCAAGTCGAGGACGTGGACGGCAATAAGTACATGGACTTCATGACGGTGATAACGACAGCTTACCTAGGCCACAACCCTGACTACCTAGTTGAAGCCATCAAGAGAGCTGCTGAGGAACTTATAGCGGGAGGCTCCTACGTCTACTACTCAGAGCACCTCCTTAACGCTAGCGAGAAGCTCCTATCCCTCTTCCCGAAGGAGCTGAGCAGAGTGGCATTCAAGCCGGGCGGAGGAGAGGCTGTCGAGCTGGCCTTGAAGTTAGCTAGGAAGTATACCAAGAAGCAGGAGGTCCTAGTGACTATGGGATCTTACCACGGGAGGACAACGGGCTCCCTGACGTTCCACGGGTCGAGGAGGAGGGAGTTCGGTCCTCTACCCCCAGGCCTTAGCTACGTTCCCTACCCCTACTGCTACAGGTGCCCCACAAAGGCTAACAGCTGCGAGGAGTGCTCGGACTCGATACTGCAACTAATAGATAGCTACTTGAAGTTCTCAGGGAATAGGGACTACGCAGCTATGATAGTAGAACCCGTTCAAGGTGTAGGGGGCATAGTTTATCCTCCCGACTCCTTCTTCCCTAAGCTAGCTAATTTGCTCAAGGAGAGCGGCTCGCTCCTCATCTTCGATGAGATACAGACAGGTATGGGGAGAACTGGAACTACTTGGAGGTTCGAAGCCCTCAACATCACTCCTGACATAGTGGTTGTGGCTAAGGGGATAACGGGAGGGCTTCCGCTGGCAGCTGTAGTCACTAAGGAGGATATAGCTAACGCTATGGAGCCGGGGGATGAGCACTCAACTTACGCAGCCCCTCCCTTGGTTATGGCAGCAGCTGAGGCTACGCTCTCCTATTTAATAGCGAATAAGGAGGCCATACTGAGGAACGTCAATGAAGTTGGGGAGTATGCTCTAAAGCTCTTAGCTGAGCTTAAAGAGAGGAGGAAGCTTATCGGGGACGTCAGGGGAAAGGGGTTAATGATAGGTATAGAGCTCGTTAAGGATAAGGAGAGTAAGAAGCCCGCTAGAGAGGAGACAGCTCAGCTTTGCTTAGATAAGGCCTTAAGGAGAGGGCTTCTCCTAGCTACGAGTGGGTGGTATGGTAACGTGGTCAGGTTCGCTCCACCCTTGACGGTGAGCAAGGAGGAGGTGGAGAGGGCTGTTAGCATAATAGATGAGAGCTTGAAGGAGATGGAAGCTTCCTGATCCACCTACCCTACAGCATTGCTCACCTAGTTATGCGAAGCCCGTCAGCGAGGTAGGTAGCTGAAAGGGAAACGTTCCTTCCTGTAAACAGAATCCCAGAACATGTACTCATATATTGAGCTGAGCTTGAATGTCTTCAGAGCTTTAATCAGATATGATTATCACTTGGGTTCAGGATCTCATTGACTATGCTCAGGATCCTCTCGACGTACTTTGGAGTATTTACCTGAGGAGTACGTAGATATCCACCTGCTGTAGAGTTCGTTGGGGGAGCCCTTATCCTCCAAGTAGCGACCTACCTCTAGGTATATCCAGTAGCACGGGGTTAGAGCAGCTAAACTCACGGGGAACTCCTCCAATAGGGCCGACCTCCAAAGATGGTTCAGGTAACCCATGTTGGTTGGTGTCAGAGGTTTGCTTTTTATATCCTCAGCCCTGAGGTTCCACAAGCGGAAGTACGCATTATGAAGAGTTTTCCCAACATTCAAGATGGCAATCGAGTCTTCAGCAAATATCCTAACTCACTCCTCCTTAGGAGCTTTCGCAGCAGCCATCGCTAGGATCTTAGAGTACTCATCTAAGTACAGCGAGTCCTGAATAACGCA
>JAVQRZ010000063.1:0-2175 GCA_033582115.1 Candidatus Korarchaeum sp.
GAGGTCAGCTCAGGGAGGGAGATAAGAGGGAGGGGCGCTGTCGATGCTAAGGGCCCTCTCGCCTCCATGCTAGTAGCAGCATCTCTCTCCAGCTACCCTGTGATGGTTGCTGCTCTCACAGACGAGGAGGGTGAGAGTAGAGGAGCTTTAAGCCTTCTGGAGCGTGATATTCCGAGTTACGTGATAGTTGGGGAGCCCTCAAATACTAGAGGCGTGGTCATCTCCTACAGGGGAAGCGCTAGGCTCCTAGTGGAGTGCTACGGTAAAGGAGGGCACTCTTCTCACCTCGGGGATTCCGCCTTGGACAAGTTGCTCGATAGCTTAGATGCCATCAGGAGATACAGCTTCTCGGGAGCTAGTTTGAACGTGATAAGGGTATACGGGGGGAGTTCTCTCAGCATGCTTCCTAGGTCAGCTGTCGCTGAGATAGACTTGAGGTTCTCCAATCGGGGGGATGCTCAACTGATCCTCAGGGAGGTAGATAGGTTGATCCATGAGGGTTGCGTAACTCAACTCGGGAGAGTTACCGAACCGGTTTCAGTCAAACCAAGCGACCCCGTTCCTAGGGCTCTCGTGAGGGCGATATTATCATCTGGAGCTGAACCCATGCTATTGAGGAAGTATGGGACGAGTGATATGAACTTTATAGTTGAAAAAGCGAGAAGCGTAGCTGCTTATGGTCCAGGAAGGAGCGAATTAGCTCATACTGATGACGAAGCGGTCTCAGTGGAGGAGCTAGAGTTCGCCGTAGGAGTATACCTCAGGGCTATAGATTACCTCTATTCGATCGGAGCTGAGGACAACACCTGAGGAAGCTTTAGTCATTAATTCAATATCGCTATTTAATTAACCTTAGATGAAGAGCACTCGATATCCTCCGCTATGAGTAGTAAGTGTACCTGAGAAACCCCTCTCCCTCAGGTAGAGCGGCTTCCTGAGCATTCTTCTCGTTGCAGTTGCCTTCATAAACTATCTTACTTCACTTGAGACTGAGAGATCACTTAAGTACCAATACAAGAGCACTTGAAGGTTTCTAGGGGCTTTTAGGAACGTAATCCAGTTATAGAGCTTGTATCCTTCGGTAGATCACTTAAATCCACTTTCAAATTCGGGTCCACTACCGTTAAGAAAGCCCTGCGGTCCGACAGATTGCCCACTTGAACTACCTTGCTTACATGCAGCTCGTCACTATCCTGACCTAAGAGCTCAGTAGAGCGAGTATTGGAGCTTCGGCCCCACGAAATCACTTACTCACACTTCCATCGTAAGTTCGCGAATCCCCTTAAGTCTTCATAACATTTCAAATACTAAGTAAATTTACTTAGTAAAGGAGCTCAGCGAATTGATCGAACCTAAAGATAATAAGCCTCTTCATTAGGAGGTTGCCTCTAGCTATGAAGTCGAAGTTAGTCGATCTCCTAGAGCTCAAGAGAGATCTTAAGAGGGAGTTAGAGGGGCTTCTCTCCTCTAAGGAGAGGAGAGAAACCCTTATGGACTCTCACTCCAAGCGGGAGCCTAGGATGTGTGGTCTAACTGTACACCCAGCGGTAGGTTGTAACTTCGGATGTAGGTACTGCTACGTGGAGGACATGGGTTTCGTCAGAGCCCCTAGTGTCTCGAAGTTGAACGGGCTTCAGCTAGCTTACGCTCTACTTTCCAACCCTTATGTGCTGCCGTCTAAGAGGGGGACGATGCTAGCGTTCGGGTCAGTAACTGAGCCGTTCCTCCCGAGGGTAAAATTGAGGACTCTTGAGTACCTAAGGACCGTTAAGGAGATCTTAGGGAACCCAGTTCAGGTCTCCACTAAGAGTCACCTCAATCAGGATGACTCCTCTAAGCTTACTGAGATAGATCCTGAACTTAGCGTCCTAGTCACGATCGCCACGCTTACCCACGCGATCGAGATAGAGCCATTCGCTCCTAAGCCTGAGCTCAGGTTCCTGACGATAGAGAACCTAGTGAGGTACCGCTTGCACGCTTCCCTCTTTCTCAGGCCCCTGATACCCGGAATAGCGGAGGAGGGGTATAGGATACTCGAGCTAGCGAAGGATTCAGGAGCGAGGGGCGTGGTCCTAGGGACCCTCAGGGTGACCCCTAGGATTCTGGAGAGATTGAGGGAAGCCGGGGTTGATATTCCAGAGGAGCTCATAAGCAGGGGTTTGAGGGGAGGTAGGC
>JAVQRZ010000064.1:0-1509 GCA_033582115.1 Candidatus Korarchaeum sp.
AAAGAACCGAAGATTCTCACGCTAACCACTCTATCAACCCTAGCGTTCATTCCCTCCATTCCAAGCTCACCTCCATCCGGGGTGGGAGCACAGCTTCAGTGAGCCACTTGCCTGGTTGAACCCAAGGGAGCACTAAATCGGTCTCACTATCGATGAGTAAGTCTACTATCAAGGGCTCATCGCTCCTAACAGCCCACTCCACCTTATCAGCGAGCTCCTCATAGCTCTCGGGTCTCGAGTACTCTATATCGTAAGCCTGAGCTATCTTCTCAAAGTTAGGGGGCTTCTTGAACTCCGTAGCTATTATCCTTCCCCCGTAGAGGAACTTCTGCCAGTGCTTAACTAACATTAAAGCTCTATTATCGAATATCACCTCTACGAAGGGCAGGGAGTACTCTCTCACCAAGGCCAGGTTACTGAAGGTCATCTGGAAGGAGCCATCCCCATCCACGCAGAGCACTTTCCTATGCCTAGCGGCTATCTTAGCGCCTAGTGACGCCGGTATGCCGAAACCCATCGTACCTAAGCCTGCTGATGTTATGAAGGTGCCCGGCACGAGAACATCCCAGTGGAGCTCAGTCCACATCTGATGGCTCCCGACTCCTGTCACCGTTATTGAGTCAGCTGGCATCACCCTCCTCAGCGTCCTAAGGGCTAACCAGGGGACGATCCCCTTGAAGCTCTTGGCCCACTCCTCTAAAGACCTCTCGAACTCCTTCCTTATCTCATTAAGCCAAGAGAGATACCTCTCATCCCTGAGGATCTCGACCCTGCTCAGAAGGTTTATCATCATCCTCAAGACCTCTTTAGCATCCCCTACTATCGGAACCGAGGTCCTGACGTTCTTTCCCAACTCGCTAGGGTCTAGGTCTACGTGTACAATGACTTTCTTGGAGATCTCCTCGAACCTGCCGACCGTCCTATCGGAGAACCTAGTGCCTACGGCTAGCACGAGGTCAGCGTTAGCTAGAGCAGCGTCAGCCTCAGGTCTCCCGTGCATACCGGCTACTCCCATAACTAGAGGGTGACTCGAGGGGACGGAGGACTTACCCATCAGTGTAGTTACGACAGGTACCTTCAGCATTTCAGCTAACGCTAGGACCTCTTCGTACGCTCCAGCTAACCTGACCCCTCCTCCAACCAGTATGACAGGTCTCTCAGCCTTAAGAAGGAGCCTGCAAGCCTCCCTCACCCTCTCGGTATCTGGGAGAGGAGGAGAGTACTTAGAGAGGTCTATCGGTATCGTTTTGAGCTCGCTAGCTTCAGCTACCTGAATGTCCCTAGGGAGGTCAACTAGCGTTGGTCCCGGCCTGCCTGCTATCGAGATTCGGTAAGCTAAATCCACGGCAGGCACTGCTTCCCCAGGGTCCCTGACTTGATAAGTGAACTTAGTTACAGGAGCTGTCATACTGAATATATCAGCTTCCTGAAACGCGTCCCTCCCGAAGACCCCGGTCGGGACTTGTCCCGTTATCGCTAGCACTGGAGAGGAGTCCATGTAAGCGTTAG
>JAVQRZ010000065.1:0-1512 GCA_033582115.1 Candidatus Korarchaeum sp.
AGATGCTCGCAGAACTAGTGGATAAGATAGCTGCTGCCGGAGCTAACGTCGTGTTCTGTCAGAAAGGCATAGATGATGTAGCTCAGCACTTCTTAGCTAAGCATGGCATATTAGCTGTGAGGAGAGTCAGGAAGTCAGATATGGAGAAGCTAGCTAAAGCTACCGGAGCTAAGATAGTGGTGAACGTTAAGGAGATATCTGAGAAGGACTTAGGATTCGCTGAGCTAGTTGAGGAGAGGAGGGTAGGAGAGGACAAGATGGTGTTCGTTGAGGGGTGCAAGGACCCGAGGGCTGTCAGCATATTGATAAGGGGAGGGGAGAAGCAAGTCATAGATGAGGCTGAGAGGAACCTCCACGATGCTTTAAGCGTCGTGAGGAATGTAATAGAGGATGAGAAGATAGTAGTAGGTGCTGGAGCCGCTTGGATTGACTTAGTTCTGATGCTGAAGAACTACGCTGTCCAACTGAGTGGAAAGGAGCAGAACGTAGTTGAGAAGTTCGCTGAGGCCCTGGAGTCCATCCCAAAGACCTTAATAGAGAACGCAGGTCACGATCCTATAATAAAGCTCGCGGAGCTTAGGAAGGCGCATAGCGAGGGCAAGAGGGAGTACGGCTTCAATATATACACAGGAGAGGTCGAGGATATGTACAAGAAGGACATAATAGAGCCAGAGAGGGTTCTCAGGAGGGCCATAGAGTCCGCTTCAGAGTTCACAACGACGATACTGAAGATAGATGATATAATCGCAGCTGCCGGTAAGAAATTTGAACCAGGAAAAGGAAAGGAGAAGGAAAAGAGTGAGAGTGATTGAACTTGAGCAGCGATCTGTTGGGACCGAAAAGACTTACTAAATTCGAGAAGGTCAGGATAATATCAGTTAGGGCCCAGCAGATCGCTACCGGATCCCCAATTTTTTTAGAGGAGGATGAGATACCAGAGGGTTTAACGGATCCTATTGAGTTAGCTAAGTTAGAACTCGAGAAGGGGAGACTTCCCATCATCATACGCAGGAGCGAAGGGGATAGAGTCTCTCTGATACACTTAAAGGACCTCCTGAAGAAAGAGTAATCTTTTTAATGAGGTACGTGCTAAGAGCTCAGTAACCTCAGATCCTCTACGGCTGAGGGTGTGAGAGGTGATATACATGGTAGCAGAGGAGGGAATAGTCTTCGTCGGTAAGAAGCCTGCTATCAACTATGTAATGGCTACAACGCTCCAGATAAACAGGGGAGTGAAGAAGATCATCCTTAAGGCTAGGGGAAGATCTATCTCTAGAGCAGTTGACGTAGCTGAGATAACTAGGCTTAAGTACTTCCCGGGTAAGCTCAAGATCACTGACCTGAGGACCGGGACTGAGGAGATAATAGATGATAACGGAAGCAGAAGGGATATAAGCGTTATAGAGATAGAGATGACCCAAGTTTAGATAGGTAGACTTTCCTTAGTTTTTAACCGAAATCTTCTTATCTCCTCTTTTCTTACCCTTCAGGGATTGCTCATGAGGGATTCCT
>JAVQRZ010000066.1:0-5477 GCA_033582115.1 Candidatus Korarchaeum sp.
GATAATCCTTCCTCTCTCAACGCTCCTCACACCAGCTAGAGCCTCAGTTAGCTCCAGCTGCCCGTTCCCCTGAACTCCAGTTATGCCCAGGATCTCACCCCTTCGCAACTCGAAGGAGACGCCCTTAATCGCGTGAATCCCCCTCTCGTCCCTCACCCAGAGGCCCTTCACCCTCAAGATCTCCTCCCCAGGGGATGAGGGGCTCCTCTGAGTTGGTAGTATGCTCCTCCCAACCATCATGAGCGCGAGATCCCCCTCGCTGACGCTTTGGGTATCGAAGGTACCTACTCTCTCCCCTCCCCTGAGGACGGTCACCCTGTCGGTTAGTTCCTTCACCTCTTTGAGCTTGTGAGTTATGAATACTATCGAGATACCCTCTTTCCTCAGTTCCCTCAGCATCTTGAAGAGCTCTCTGCTCTCAAGCGGCGTCAGGACTGAAGTCGGCTCATCCAGTATTATCAGCTTGGGTTTGGAGAGGAGCACCTTCATCACCTCGACCCTCTGCTGGACCCCTATGGGGAGGTCCTCGGTTAACGCATCTAAGGGCACCTTGAAGTTCAGTCTCTCCATGACGGACTCAGCTCTACTCCTAACCTCCCCCAAGCTCACGTCCTTCATAAGGGAGCTGAGGTAGAGGTGGAGGTTCTCGATAACAGTTAGAGTAGGGACTAAGGAGAACCTCTGGTAGACCATGTTTATCCCGCTCCTCATAGCGTCCCAAGGGCCTCTGAAGTTCATCCTCCTCCCTTGGAGCAACACCTCACCGCTTGTCTGCTTTATCTCCCCGTAGAGGATCCTCATCAAGGTCGTCTTACCAGCGCCGTTCTCCCCTAGGAGCCCATGGATCTCACCCTCAGCTAACTCGAAATCCACGCCCTTGAGAGCGACGACGCCATCAGGGTAGACCTTCCTTATCCCTTTCATCTCCACTAAGATCTGAGGGATCATCTAGATCACCTCGATATTGGGATTCAGGTCAGAAGGGTTCAAGAAGGGGGTCAGCTCCATATACCTCAAGTGAGAGGAGAGGATATAAAAAATTGGGAGGGGTTCAGCTCCTTTCGAGAGCAGCTTCTAGGTTTCCAGCTAAGAGCTCTCTAACTATATGATCGTATTCATCGTGATTTGCTGGCATCTTGAACTTTATCTCACCGTTCACTATCTTTTGCTTCAACTCATCTGCTATCCTCTGGGCATCAGCAGATATGTAAGCCTTCCTCTGAGACTCAACTATCTTAACGACATCATCAGGCGTCATGCCCTTCAGCTGCTTGGTCTCAGCAGCTAGGGTAGCGAACTCTCTCACTCCATCGATGTCCCAAACGCCAACTCCTCCTTCCTTAAGCCCTAGGGTCACTATGCCGCCCTTCCAAGTGCCCCTAACTACACTCTCTATCGCTGTGTAGACAGTTACGTCAACCCTCTTGGAGCCGCTGAGCGGGATGTCCTTCGGGGAGATCCACTCCTGACTGGAGTCCTGCCCTATAGCTAAGGCAACTACCTTACCTTGCCTCGAGTTCCACTCCTTAACGGCATTGAACATCCCGACGTGAGTGAGTCCAGCTAGCCCGTAAAGGACCTTCACGTCCTGTTGAAGCAAGGTCATCGCTGCGTTGTAGCCCGCTTGCGTATCCGTGAAGGTTCCAGCGTATTGCCAGATGAAATCAATCCTCTCCCCGGTCTTCTTCTCGTAGTACTTGACGCCATACAGGTAACCTATGTGGAACTTCCAGAGCGGGGGTATGTCCATTCCGGCTACAGCTCCTACCTTATTCCCTCCTAGGGATTTAGCCATGCTTGAAGCTAGCACTCCCACCAGGGCAGCGCACTCCTGCTCTCTGAAGAGGAGGTCCACTTCATTAGCCCTCTGAACTCCAGTAGACGCATCTATCAACGCGAACTTCTGGTTCGGGAACTTATCAGCTGTCTTATTGAGGGCATCAGTCCAGAGGAATCCCACTAGGACTAGGAGATCATAGTCTCCCCTCTTACTAAGGTCCTCAAGTAAGGGGACCATATCAGCTAGCGATTTCGGGGTCAAGGTCTCTATCTGAACTCCTAGCTCCCTCTCAGCCCTACTAGCACCTAAGTAAGCCATATCGTTGAAGCTAAGATCTCCTCTTCCACCTACATCGAATAGTATAGCTACCTTGACCTTCTTAACTGTTTCAGTAGGGACTGGCTTAGGAGGAGCCATGAGGAGGTAAGCAGCGGCAACGAGGACCACTACTATCAGGATTAAAATAGCGATGGCTAATTTACTCAAACCGTATCTCCTCACCATAAAGGAGTCCCTAACGAACTCACTAGGTACAATTTTAAAGCGTTCCGCGTGTCCAATCAGCTCCGTTATGAGGGCATTAGTACTTCACTCTCCTGGAGACCTGAGGTTAGAGGAGCTAGATCTACCTAAACCGAGCAGGAGGTGGCTGAAATTAGCTGTGAGGAGAGTTGGAGTTTGCGGCACCGATAGAGCATTATACACAGGTGACTACAGGGCTCGCAAGCTACCCTTAGTGCTGGGACACGAGATCTCGGGCGAGGTAGTTGAACTAGGTGAGGGCGTGGACGAGTCACTCCTCGGGAGCAGGGTGACTACAGAGATAAACGTGAGCTGTAACGAGTGTTGGTTCTGCAGGTCCGGAGTTAAGGAGCACTGCTTGAGGAGGGAGACCATAGGGCTCAGCCTGGATGGGGGGATGGCTGATTACGTGCTCACGAGGGAGGACTTGGTGCACAGCATAGAGGGATTGAGCTGGCAGCAGGGTGCATTCGTAGAGCCCCTAGCAGCTGCCCTCAAACCCTTCACTATGAGACCTCCGAAGCTCTCGTCCTGCATAGCTGTAGTGGGGTTGGGGACGATAGGTCTGCTCTCACTGCAGGTAGCTAAGATCTACGAGCCCGAGAGACTAGTTGCTGTCTACAGGAGCGAGAGCAAGAGGGTCGAGTTAGCTGAGCGTTACGGAGCTGAGACCTCAAAGTTAGGGGAAGTCCTTGAGTTGAAGAGGGAGATTAACGGAGGAGCTGGCTTTGATTTAGTTATAGAAGCTACTGGAAGTCCAGATGGTCTTGAAGAAGCTCTTAGTCTAGTTAGGGCTAGGGGCACGGTCTTCGCCAAGTCGACTCACGGGAGGAGGACCCTATTCGATTACACGAAAGCCGTCGTTAACGAGGTCTCGATAATCGGTAGCAGGTGCGGGCCCTTCAGGCAAGCGATAAGCCTCCTCAAGAGGGGTAGGGTGTCTGTCGATGAACTAGTGACCTCAGTCTACCCCTTGGAGGAAGGAGTAGAAGCCATCAGGAGGTCCTTCGAGAGGGATCAGGTGAAGGTGCAGATAGAGGTCTGATCAGTAGAGGAAGGTATACCTGATCCCCATCAGGGAGCTCTCGAGAACCTTCTTCAAGTTCTTGTAGTAAGACTCGGTATCGAAGCTCTCGCTCACTTGTGCTAAGCCCAAGAGACCTACCAATCCGGGCTTTCTCCTGAACTTATCGAAGTATATGAGGTCTGAGCGGTCCTTCACCTCATTGACGAGCTCTATCACATCATCTGGAGGCGTTCCAGGGATTATAGGCCCTATGAAAGTGAAAGTAGCAATCCTCTCTCTTTTAAGCTCACCTAAAGCGTCTATCCTAGAGCTTATGCTCGGAGCTCTAGGTTCCAACTTCCCCTTAAGGCTCTCATCAAGCGTTATTATCGTGAACCCTACTTCAGCCTTAGGGAAGCTCTTTATAAGATCAAGGTCTCTCAGGACAAGAGGGGACTTCGTCTGAACTATAACAGGCCATCCCCTAGATAGGAGTACCCCTAACAACTTCCTAGTGAGCTCGTAACTGCTCTCTATAGGTTGGTAAGCGTCAGTGAGCGAGGATATGTAGACAACGCCTTTACTCTTCCTAGCTACTTCCTTCCTCAGTAACTCCACAGCGTTCACCTTAACGTGGACGTAGTTCCCCCATTCCCCGGAGTACCCCATCCTCCTAGCGTAGTATGAAGCGTAACAGTAGATACAAGCATGAGAGCAACCGATGTAGGGATTCACGCAGTAGTCACCTATGGAGCTCCTATTGAGCAAGCTCTTGGCAAAGACCTCAGATATCACAAAGCTTTAATCCTGATGCGAAATAAAAGCATAGGATGAAGAAGCTCAGGATACTCTCAAATGACTACAGGGTGACTGAAGTAGTGAGCTTAGAGCTGATATCAGAGCTACCCGTTCCTCAAGCTTACGAATCCACTGAGATAGCGGGCTCATCCCCCCCTGAGGTCTTCGTAGGGAGGTTCGGGTACCCTAAGGTTTACGTAGGTCCTCTCGTACCGCCCCTCCATGGTGACACTAGGCACCTAGCGATGCCTGAGGAGTGGTTCGGGAAGGGCTTAAGGGACATCATTGAGATGAGGGTACAACTGATCAGAGGTAAGAGGGAGGTCAGAGTAGATAGAGTAGAGGATAGATACGCCTCTGAGCTCAGAGAAGCCCTCCTTTCTGAGAACTCGGTAGATACTGAAGCGAAGTTCAGGGGCAGAGTGAGCGGCTACTTGCTGTCTGAGGATCTGCAGCCCTTCGGGCCCTCCGTCTTCATAGAAGAGCTCAGAATGGAACCCGGGAGGAGCGATCACAGGCTGGAGAGAGCTTACTACGATAGGGACGCATCAGCTACTGAGACAGCTGTCGAGCTGTACAGAACGGGACTGCAGGTCTCCAGGATACAGCAAGCTTTCAGCGCAGGTCTTCTAGGCAGGAGGAAGAAGTTCGTCCCTACGAGATGGGCTATAACAGCTGTGGATGACATCCTGTCTAAACACTTAGTGGATGAGGTGAAGGAGTACGAGGAGCTGGGTGAGTACCTAGTCTACAAGGGGGAGTACCTCAACAACAGGTGGGCAATTGTCATGATGCCTGGTAAGTGGAGCTACGAATCGATAGAAGCTTGGTTCCCAGGCGTCATCTCAGGAGCTATAGGTATAGCTGGAGATCACGAGCCCTTCTGGGGGAGGAGCGAGTACGCTAGCATGGGAGGGTGCTACTACGCCGGGAGGTTAGCGGTAGCTGAGAAGCTGAGGGAGATGAGGAGGCAGGCCTCAGTCCTCATACTTAGGGAGGCCTACCCTGGTTACGTGCCTGTAGGCGTTTGGAACGTGAGGGAGACCGTGAGGAACGTCTTAAGTGGGAGGGCTGAGTCTTTCTCAAGTTTGGAGGAGAGCTTGAAGTACGTAAAGAGGTGGCTCTCCCTTCCTATGAGGGTCTGGCTCAATAACTCCAAGTTGCTAAGGGATAGAGAGCATCAAGTTAGTCTCGAGAGGTTCCTCTGAGCGAAGCTTTAGAGGTTCGTGGAATGGATTATTTTAAATAAGGGATCCCTAACTAACGGGAGGGGAAAATGGAGGAATGCGCTGTATGCGGTAAGAAGGAAGTCAGTCTCCTCTGGGCTTTTCACAAGAGGAGAGGAGGTATCTGGGTTTGCGCTGAATGTTG
>JAVQRZ010000067.1:0-1455 GCA_033582115.1 Candidatus Korarchaeum sp.
CGTATTAGCGCCTGACTGGAGGTTCCTCCTGATAGGGAGCGTTATCAACTCGCTCGCTCTGATGTACCAGCCGGCCTTGATGGCTCTCGTAGGCGATATACTTCCTGAGGAGAGGAGGGGTTCCAGCATATCCATCATGAACGCCCCATCACAGCTCCTCAGCCTAACTGGACCTCCTTTAGCTACGCTCACAGTGACGGCTTTAGGCTTAGAGAGAGGTATGAGGGTTATCTTCACACTAGTTATGATATCCAACCTCGCATCAGGCATCTTAAGGCTCTTCCTCATTGAGACTCATAATGTTAAATCGAAGCTCAGTTTCTCTCAAGCACTTAGCGATTACAGGGACACTTTAAGAGCTTTCAAGGGTGATTTAGGTAGGCTCATCCTAATAACCTCCTCTGTCACAGGTGTGTACAATATGGCCTACCCTTACGTCCAAGTGTACGCTGTGAAGTACCTCAACCTTTCCCTCGAGTTCTGGGGGTGGTTGTCCACACTGATCGCTTTCCTCTCTACGATCTCGCTAATTATATCAGGGGTTCTCTCCGACAGGATCGGTAGGAGCATCATGATGGCGTTAGGCTACGGTTCGGGATCGACTGGTCTCCTCATGATAGCCCTAGCCCCCAAGGGGGATCCTATTTACTTCACCTTAGCGATGGTAGTTAACGTGGTCTTCTCATCCTACCCACCGGCTCAAGCCATGCTGGTGGATCTGACGAGCGAGGAGGTAAGAGGGAAAGTGAACGCTGTGAGCGGGCTGCTTGATGGGGCTCTCTCCGGTACCATGTCAGCTTTAGGCGGTCTTCTTTACACCATCCTAGGGCCTTCTTTATTTCTAATAGCGTCCCTCTCCCTGCTGCCGATGGTAGTAGGAGCAGCGAGATTCCCTAGCAGGAAGCACGACTGAGGTAATTGAATAGTACCTAATACATTTTTGCTTTTTAACATAAAAATAAAAATTCTAAAGTCCAACTTCTTATTGGATATAAATTTGACAATTCAATGATGCAACTCATTAGGAAATAGAAAGTAAGAGCTGAGAGCATCGATACACTGATAGAGCTCTGGCATCCCTTTAGAGGAAAAGACTTATCACCCAGTCGATAATAAGTACACCTTGCTTCCAGAGGGTAAGGGAAGAGCGCTGATATTACTATGATCCATCGTGTCCGTTCTGTATATACTTCACGTGGATGCGTAGAGCACTTGATAAAGGAGGTCGCATCGAATCTTCACGTTAGGATGGTAAATACCTTTAAAGAACATGAGGAAGTCAGGAAGAGAGATTACTTTTTTGTGTAGTTAACGGGATTAAGATAAGTACTTTCTTCCTAAATGAAGAGGGCTTCAAAAAAGAGGCCGAGAAATCTCTGAGATCTGAGCTTCAGGGGAACAAGAGGAAGCAGCTTTAGTTCAACAAGCGCATCCTGATTCGCTTGACCCATAGAC
>JAVQRZ010000068.1:0-4415 GCA_033582115.1 Candidatus Korarchaeum sp.
AGGTTCCTAGGCCTTACATGCTACCGGGAGGCAAGTTCTTAGCTTGGTTATCAGCTATATTAGGGGAGTTCTTCATAGCTATAGCGTGCTTGTTCTTCTTCATACCTCCTGAGGAGATAGAGAACGTCCTGCTCTACGAGGCTGAGCTAGTAGGAGGTACTGCGGTCTTGGTGGCAGTGGGTTACCTGCTTTACGCTTGGAGTAGGGGGAGATCATGAGAGCGTCCCAACCTGCTGAGTGGGATAGAGCTAGGGTAGTGCTCCTGTGCCAACCTCACGTAGAGACGCTATTCGCTATACTTGAGACGAACTCAGCTAACTTCCTCTATCCTTTCGACCTGAAGAAGGCTATCGAGGAGCACAGGAACTACAGGAGGAAGCTAGAGGAGTTCGGAGCTAAAGTATACGACCTCAGGGAGATGCTAGTGCAGAAGTGCGTCCATGAAGTTAGCGAGGAGAACCTGAGGAGACTCAGGGAGTTCGCCCTCAAGAGCGTGAGGTACGCCTTCCAAGGGATATCTGAGGAGGATAGGAGCTTCCTGTTCTCGAACCTAAGGAGGACGATAGAGACGCTCAGCCCTGAGGTGTTAGCTGATATCATAATACTGAGACCCGTGGTTAACATAAGTTACAACCCTAAAGCCTTAGACCCGACGACTAGGTTCCTCTCATCGTACTGCTTGGAGCCAGCTAACAACCTCTACTTCATGAGGGACGGTATGCTAACCACTAAGGAGGGCGTGGTGATAGGTAACTTCACCTTAGATGTTAGGAAGGTCGAGAACGACATAGTCGAGCTCGCCTTGAGTCAGATAGGAGTTAAGCCTATCTACAGGGTCAGGGAGCCAGGGCACGCCGAGGGAGGGGATTTCATGCCTGCAGGCGACTTCGTGCTTCAAGGGGTGGGCTTGTTGACCGATGAGGAGGGAGCTAGGCAGATGCTAGAGAGCGGTGTCTACGGGAACGTCGAGGTAGGGTTAGTGAGGGATCCGAACCCGGGGATGGAGGAGATGCACCTCGATACCTACTTCAACTTTCTGGGAAGAGACCTAGCTTTACTCAGTGAGGACAGGATGGTCGAGGGAAGGGAGCCTACCGTGGAGGTCTTCGAGCCCGTAACTGAGGATAGGGTAAGGTATTTGAGAAAGGGGAAGCTAAGTCTGAAGAACTATCTGGTTGAGAAGGGGTTCGAGATATTCCCGATAACCTTGGAGGAACAGAGGAACTTCGCTCCTAACTTCCTCCTCCTGGAGGACAGGAGGCTGATAGGAGTCGCTCAAGCGGGTGAGTCCTTCGCCGAGAGACTGAAGCAGTGGAACGTTAAAGCCGAGCTACTGGACTTCTCAGCTTTGACTGGAGGGTACGGAGGGCCTCACTGTATGAGCCAAGTGATAGTGAGAGAGTGACGAAAACTAAGATCTCTAAGCTCTTTTTTGGATCCTCTGCCTATAGTTTGTCCGATCATCAGGATCTCTGAATAAGCTCCTCAAACCTCTTCGCTAGCTACCTTAACTAACTCTCGATCTTAAGTGAGTAAGGAACCGAACCTCCTCTATGCAAGCTCTCCTCAGAGCTTATCCAAGAAGTGCTATTGACCGTTGATACCCTCAGTGAGGTCATAGAAGAGTTCCTAAAGGCGTATGAGTAATCGCTCTCAACCCTCCTGACCAGACCCCCACTTAAGGAGAGCTTCACCTCGACCTTAGCGGTTATCCAGACCACCTAAGTACTTACGGACATACGTAACCTAATTTTATTAGGTCAAATAGGCTTCCAGAGGGATGAGGACCCACTACCCGTGATCAAGAGCGATCCTCTCGAAGCTCTCTACATCTCCTTCCACAATATAGAACACGGGGTTACACTCTATAGAACGCTCAGACATCCTTCTCAACAGTAAGTACCTCTCTAAGTCCCTCCTCTCGAGCTTCCCGAGCAGGTGCTTGAACTCGAAGGCGAGCTGCCCTGATGTGACGGGCATTATCCTCTCAGCTACTAGCTCCAAAGAGACCTTAGAGCAGTCGAACCTGTAACCCCTAGCTTCCCCCTCGACTAGCACGAAGTAGAGGAAGGAGTTTA
Organism: Candidatus Korarchaeum sp.; assembly: GCA_033582115.1. Lineage (GTDB taxonomy): Archaea > Korarchaeota > Korarchaeia > Korarchaeales > Korarchaeaceae > Korarchaeum. Next base: position 2,079 of record JAVQRZ010000068.1, read on the forward strand.
TAGCTAGTTGCGGGTCCTCATGCTCTAGAAACCTCCTCAATTGAGGATGTCTCCTATAACCAGCAGCCCTTCCTTCTATCACGGCTTTAGCGAGAAGGCCCTCCCTCCATAAGCCTAGGAGACCCAATCGGTCGAGGTAAGATGGGTGAATGCTCCAGAGCCTCATGAACTATCTACTTCAAACGGGAAGTCCTCAACTATCTCCGTCCTCAGCTTAGGCATGTCGTTGAACTCCGTGTGGAAGTTATAAGCTCCTGCATTGAGGAAGATGACCTTGTCCCCTGGCTTCAGTTCCCTATCTAGGTAGACGGAATACCTGAAGATATCCAACCAGTCAGGGGACCTCCCCTTGAGTAGGTACCTGTAGCCCTCCATCTCCACCTCGCCCAGTACGGGTAGCCTCACGTTGAGCAAGTAGGTGTCGATGTAAGCGTTGAAGATGGAGCAGTCCAGTATCACGTTACCGTCATAAACGTTGAGTACCTCAGCCTCTAGGACCACGGAAGGAGATGCTATGAACCTCCCAGGCTCCATCATGAGCTTAACTCTCTTAGCCCTTAGGTAGTCCCTTAGCTCATCTATCTCCTTGAAAACAGTGTTTAAATCAGGTTTGGAGTTGGCGTAGCTCACGGGTATGCCTCCTCCTATGTTGATCCAATCGACGGACTCTAGCGTATCCCCTAAAGCCTCGGAGACGTCCTCAACGAGGCTCCACTCACCTACGTTCTGGGTCTTCCTGTGGAAGTGGATGCCTAACTGCTCGATCCTGGGGTCTTCCCTGATCTCGCTTATGAGCTCCTTAGCTTTCCTCCAGTCTAAACCGTAGACGAAGTGCTTGCCTGTGTATATAGTATGTTCCCTCATCTTAACCCTCAGGAGCAAGTGGATCCTCTCATCGCAGGAAGCTAGGAGCTTCCTGAGCTCAGGTTCGTTGTCTACAATGAACCATTTGACTCCTAACCTCAAGAGGTGTTTGACCTCATCCTCTCTCTCCCCTTGGAGGTAGTACACTACTCTATCTGCCTCCTCGATCCTCCTCATCGAGCCTAGGGAACTCACCCCAACCAAGGAGTCGGTTTCCCTCAGCACCTCCCAGAGCATTGGATTCGTTTTGTAACTGTAAGCTAAAGCATCACAGTGCTCCCTAGCTAAGTAGTACTGTCTCAGAGCGACTCTCCTGCTCAGTATGAACCTAGCCAATCATCCCACCTCCAAGAGACCTCTCTCAACTAGCTCTTCTATAGCATAGAAGACCACTAGCGGGAAGAGTATTGTAGCGTCACCTATCACGGTGACGGAATCGGAATCATCCTTTATCTTCCCCCAGCTCTTAGCCTCCGATGTAGTGGCACCACTCATACTACCTGAGAACTGTGTTGAAGTCGTTATGTAGATAGCGTAGTCAGCCCCTCCGCTCAGCATCGTCATTAAGATAGCGTGGTGCTTCGACACCCCACCGCCTAGAGCTATGATTCCCTTCCTGTCCTCCTGGCTTAGGGTGAGGATCATCCTCCCGAAGTCGTTGATCACATCTATGCTGAAGTCAGGGTGCCTCTCTCTAGCTATGAACAAGTGGAACCCGAGGGCTCCATCCGTTATAGCTGGGCAGAAGACAGGGACTCCCCTCCTAGCGGCTTGGTAGAGGAAGGAGTTCTCATCGCTGAGCCTGAGCCCTATCTCCCTGAGGAACTCAGATACGGTGAGGCTCCTCTTAGATGGGTAGATCTCCTCTATCAAACGCGTTATGAAAGCCTCGAACCTAGCGTAGCTATCGTTACTTATCAGTATGTTGCCCACTCTGTTCATCCCCAGTTCGTGAAGCTCGATATCGTCAGCGAGGAAGCGGTGTATGTAGAACTTCTCCCCTAGGGCTTTCATCACGTCCTCCTCCACAGCTCCTACTGTAGTTATGAGCACGTCGACTAAGCCTAGCCTCACCAGTTGAGCAAAAAGGCCCCTGAGCCCGGAGGTTCCCATGTTCGAAGTGAAGGTTAAGACTACCTTAGCCCTCTCGCTCTTCATCTTCACCATTATCTTAGCTGCTTTATGGAGTTCCGTAGCTTGGAAGCCAACGCTCCCGAGAGCTTCCACTAGGTCCTTAACCTTGGCCCCACTCCTCCAAAGGACGTCCTTCACGTACTCCATTACGATCAGTAGTAACTCGAGGGGAATATAAAATACTCACCGAATCGCTCCAAAGGATCACTTGTAAAGCCAGCACCTCACTCTCGCACTATCGACCTCTATCAGAGGGGGTTCTTCTCTCTCACAGATCTCCATCGAGAAGGGACATCTAGGGTGGAGCTTGCACCCAGGAGGTGGGTTCGAGGGGTCAGC
>JAVQRZ010000069.1:0-1403 GCA_033582115.1 Candidatus Korarchaeum sp.
GCTACAAGTAGTCCGTAAACCGCTACTCCCTCCGCTAAACCGCCCAATATCAGTACTTGAGTGAACGCTTTCGGATTTTCAGCTAAGAGAGCGCTCCCTCCTACGGCCACACCATATAACGCTATCCCGGCCCCCATAGTACTACCCAAGATTGCGATCGCCATGCTAACGAACTTCAAACCGCTAACTTCAGTCACAGTTGCTGTCTCTTGAGCAGCTACTGCTGTGAAAAGCGATAATGGGAGGAGAATCAGGGGTAACCCTAAGACGGCGTACATTACTAGTCTCCTCTTAGCGTTCATGACCACCACCTTCATAAGACCTGACGTCCGATTCACCAGCAAGTTAAAAACATTATTTTTATGATTCCTCACCTAACCCCCAGATCAGTTCTGACACCCTCTTGAATTCCCTCCCGGATGCATGGTAGAACTTCGTGAAGAACTCATAGAATGTCAACCTAGTCGCTTGTATGAAAGAGAGGAGTCCTTCTAGCCCCATAACTAATATGTTCATAAGGGCGAATATAACTAGTAATGCAGGACTTGGCAATGAGGTCAACTCGCTCAATGGTATCATCTCCTTTCCGAATAGCGACTGGTTTGTAAGCACACCGAAGACCTCGTGTATCACTGCGAAAGCAGCTAGCCTTATATAGGATAGTGAGTTGCTGAGGAGGGCTAGGACACTCTCCAGCAGAGTAGATATCATCTCCGAAAGCCCCTCTCCTATCCCGTGGCCTTCTCTCACGGATCTAATGATAGGAGCTATGCAGGTGATGAGGAGAGGTATAGACATCGCTTGGAAAAGTGGGTCGCTCAACGTACCCCCTATGTCAGCACCGTTCCTAACGACTGCGAGGACGGCACCTATATACATCACAAAGGTCATCAAGCCCCTATACTCTAAGAAAGCTGCAAACGCATCACCCTCGATTAACTTGTTTGTTGTATTTAGTAAGAAACCTATTGACATTTGAAAAGCCCCGAACAGTAAAGCGACTGACATAAGTCTAATCGTATCGTGAAGGGGGCTGAGGATCGGGTGTTCTGTTATCGAAGTGAAGAAGAAAGTTCCATATAGGTATCCGAAGACTGCTGCAGCTATCCCTGAGTATATCAGAAGTCCACCAAGTTCTTTCATAGCACCACCGGTCTTCTTCCATAGGAAGAAGCCAAAAAGAGCTAGAGCCATCCCGTGTCCAAGGTCCCCGTACATCATTCCGAACATAAGTGGGAAGAATATCGCTGTGAGGAGAGTTGGATCAAGTTCCAGCAAGGACGGATATCCGTAGAGCCTATGCGTGAGGAGTCTCACCGGTTTCAATAGTCTTGGAACACTCACTTTAGAGGGGGCTTCGTCTCCCCCAGCTTCCTCGAACTCTAAGGCTACAAACTCCCCTA
>JAVQRZ010000070.1:0-3599 GCA_033582115.1 Candidatus Korarchaeum sp.
AGGCTCTAGGTACTATGTTCCTTCTCATCGGGATCAAGCCGCCATCGGGAGCTACTAACTCTATGTCCATCAGGAGGTCCTCTACGCCTCCGTACTTCGTGCTGTACTGTCCAACGCTCAGAGTGGCTATCATCCCTCCCACAGCAGCCTCAGGGTAAGATTGAGGGAAGTGCCTCAAAGTGAGTCCCTTCCCGTTCAGGAGCTCCTCAAGCTTCCTTAAGAGGACCCCGGATTCTACTACCACGTAGGAATCCTCTTGAGATAGTGAGATCACCTTATTCATCCTCTTGACGTCTATAACTAAACACTTATCACATATAGTTCCTCCTATCACGCCTGAGCCACCAGCATAGGGGACGAAGGGTATGTTGAACTCATTGCAGAGCTTGACCAATTCAACTACTTCCTCAGTATTCTCAGGCCAGGCGACAACGAGGGGAGAGGGTAGCTCCTCCCCTCTAACCTCCCTCAGGAGAGCGAGGGGCCAGTAGTCCCTCTTGTATACCCTCAACACATCGGGATCCCAGGAAACCCTGCTGCCTAGGATCCCCTCGACCCTCCTCAGAAAGCTCCCTTTAGGAATGGATTCTCCTCCCATTTCACAAGCACCTCCAGTAGCTTCGAGTACTCCTGAATAAGATTCCTTCTGACTTCTTCCTCCATAGCGGGCTCGAACTCCTCCTCTAAATCGGGGAGCTCCTTTAGGTCCTCGAGATTCAGCTCGCCGTCGGAATAGGCTAGGAGCTTAGCTACCCCTGAGGAGCTAGCTTCAACATCCTTGGGCCTAGCTACCCTCATACCGCTCAGATCAGCTAGCCTCCTGAGGAAGACGTTAGATTTAGAGTAGCCTCCAGCTGCCAGCAGGGGTTCCCTCAGGCTTCCTAAGTGAGACCTTAAGAGCTCTAGTATCAGAGCTAGGTGGAGGGAGATGCCCCAAGCTACACCTGAGAGCACATCAGCCCTCCCCGTGGAGAGGCTCAAGCCGGCGATGCACCCTCTTAAGTGCTGAGCACCTGGTACCTTGAGGCCTCCCAGCGAAGGAACTAGTACGGGGCCCTTCTTCCCTTCCTCTGCTAAACGCTCCATCTCATCGTAGCTCTCGAAGAGGCCTACCTCCTTGAGCCAATCGACGGTCGAACCTGTGGACCTTATGAAGCCCTCGAGACCGTAGGTCCTCCTACCATCCACACTCAGGATCACAACAGGTATCAGCCCTCCCTTAGGCATCAGGAATCCTGAAGTAACCGCTTCCAAGAAGCTACCAGTCCCATGGGTGCTCTCGACTCTCCCCCTCTCCAGTACACCCATACCGACAGTAGCCGACTGTTGATCAGCTATTGATACACTCAAATCCATATCATCAACCCTTCCGAATTCGTGAACGTTATCTACGACATCAGGGATCACTCTAGGGAGCTTGAGCAGATCGAAGACAAGTTCTATCTCCCTCAGGTCCTTAGGGTGTATCAATCCAGTTAGCGTTGCGTTAGTAGGGTCCGATACGAATTTACCCGTCAGGTTATAGAGCAGGAATGAGTCCAAGGTCCAAGCAAACGCCTTGCCGTCCTCAACTTCCTTGTATATCCCTATAGTCTCATATATCCACTTCAGAAGCACAGCTGGTGAGTCAGGGCTCAGCACGGTCCTTAAGGACTTGCTGAGTCTCATCAGAAACCTCACTCCCTTAGGGAGCTTAGAAGTGATCTCGCGCCCCCTACCGTCTATCCAAGTTATCACGTTAGTTAGAGGCTCTCCGCTATCCTTCCAAGCTAGGACAGAAGCTCTATAAGTGCAGATACCTATCTTCCTGACCCCTAAGTCCCTAGATCTCCTAACTAGCCCTTTAACTATCTCTAAGATCCTCACGCTGCTCTGCTCTACGAAACCCCCCTCTAAGTGCTCGAAGCCCACTATGACCTTTTCCTGGTGGACCTTCTTGAGCTCCTCATCGTACACGGAGAGTTTTATCCCTGTCGTTCCTATGTCTATCACTCCGTACATCCTAACACCTCTATCCTGACTCTATCGCCCTTAGGTACCTCGATTATAGGGTAGGGTTCCCCAACGACCATCTCCACGCTACCTACCCAGAGCTTAGTTCCTCTTCTAACGCTAACGATGACCCTACCGACCTCCTCAGCTACCTCTTGAGGGAAGCAAGGGGTTTCGGATATGACCTCGATCCTCCTGCCCCCCGAGAGGATGGAGCTAGCTAACAGCCTAGCCCCCTCAACGATCTTAGAGGGGTCCTCCGTCACCATAGCGGCATTGCCTACTGTGTAACTGAGTCCCAAGGGGTTCCATGGGGAGAGCTCAGCTAGGACTAGGGTATCAGCTTTGAGATCCCCTCTATCGGTCTTGAGGCACTCTAACCTCCCTCTCCCCTCTACACGCTTCAACCTAGCCTTCAATACCCCGAACCCCTTGTCTAGAGCTTCAACTTCATCGTGAACAATCGAGCCTGAGCCCGCGATGAACGTGACCTCAGCCTTCAGCTTACTGGCTAGGGAGAGGGAGTAATGATTGAAGCCGTAGATCACCACCTTCTCCCCTATCCTGTAGCCCCTATTGACGAGCTCCCAAGCTGAGTAGAGGGGGAACACGCCTGAGGGCCTGAGCCCAAATACCCCTAGCTCCGGCAGGGTCCTCTCCCTGAACCCATTAGCTCCTAATACGATTCCCTTAAGTAGCTTAGATCCTTCCTCTGACAGGACCCAAGCGCCACTCTCATCAGCTTCGAAGACAGCTCCTCTTATCAAATCAACCTCAATGAACTCCCTGACTAGATCGCGTCCCTTCACCCCGTTCACAGGATAGTCGTCCTTAGCGAAGAAGCCGCCTATCTCTCCTCTCTCAATAACAGTGCCTCCTAGGAACCTAGCCGTCGCCAGACCTGAGAGACCCGCTCCTACTATTAGGAAACGATCCAGCTCCCATCACCTCCTAACTGTAGGCACCTAGCACTTACCCCCATCTCATCAGCAGCTACCTCCAGTACGTCAGCTAAGCACCTAGATCCTTGGCAAGTTCCCATGCATACCCCGGTCCTGTAGAAGATGCCTTTCAGAGTCTTAGCTCCCCTCCTAACTGCCTCCCTCACCTCATCTTCGGTGACTAAGTTGCAAGTACAGATAACACGCCCTCTAGCTTCCCTAGGATTGTCCTTCACCCTCCTGAAGGGCTTCCTCTTCGAAACCGACTTCTCCTCAAGCTTTAGGCCCGCGTCCTCGAGCATCCTCACTACGAGCTCAGCTAAAGTGGGTGATGCTGTGAAACCCGGGGACTCCGTTCCGAGAACGTGGATGATCCTCCCCCTCTTCTCGAGCAGGAAGTCGTTCTCCGGAGGTATCGGTCTTATACCAGCGTAAGCTTTGAGTGGGATCCCTGGATCCACTTTTATCAACTTTGAGAACTTCCCCAAGATCGTCTCGAGGTCCTGCTCGTCAGTGGAAGTATCCTCCTTGCTGCCAGTAAGCCTCAGGTTAGGTCCCCAGAGCCCCTTGCCGTCATGAGTAAACATTATAGCCCCTCCTTTCGTCTTAGGATCCGGTCTCAAATAGAGAGGAGTTAGTAATCTGCTTGAGATAGCTCTATCGAAT
>JAVQRZ010000071.1:0-2875 GCA_033582115.1 Candidatus Korarchaeum sp.
AGCTCCTCAGGAACGCTATACTACCTCTGGGCCACTGGAACATGAACCCTAAGCTACTGTTGATGGACTGTACCAATGTACCTCCCCTCGCTAACTGAACGATAAAAATGGCCGTAATGGGTCTACACGCGAAGAGCTCTGGGGATATGCGATAGCTAACATACCTGATGATACTCGGAGCGACACCAGCGATATCTATTAGAGACTAAGCTCCAGGAAGGACTAAACAGCCCGTGGATTCCTCAAAATTGGAGTTATCGTAAAAAAATTATTTAAGTGACTTCTAACGGCAGCTTATCTCTCTCCTTTTCTTCATCTCTTCCCTTAGCTTCCTAGTGGCCTCCATATCTATTTCCAGTGTCTTAGGGTCTAAGACAACGCCATATACACTCTTTGCAGTTTCAACTGTTACGTACTCATTCTTAACGTCCCACTGCACGAGCTTGGGGTCTCTCTCCAGAGGGGAACCCCACCCTCCACCTCCAGCGCTCCTCAAGCTGACCATCTCTCCCTTGACCAACCTTAAAGCAGCGACCTTCCTGACCTTCTTGGGTTCCTCTTTATGCTTGTATATTATACAGTAATTCGGCGTCCCTTGACATCCTCCGTCAACTCCCCAAGGTGGGAACTTAGATCTCCCTATTGATACAGTGAAAGAAGCTTCATTGCATAAAACCATGTAGTTCCTGATTATCCCGAAGCCCCCTCTGAACTTACCGTGTCCCGTGTCGTCCTCGGTGTTAAGGCAGTACCTCTCTACTAAGATCGGCATTCTCCTCTCGTAGACCTCGGCTGAAGCTATGTAGGTCTCCCCATCCCCGCAAGCAACTAGAGCACTCTCTCCGTCAGTGTTATAAGAAGCACCCCAACCTCCAGGCTGTGGTTCGACTATGGCGAAGGGCTCGCCCGTCCTATCATCCACCCCGCCTAGTATAGTCGCTAGTATAGAGAGGAAGTGACCTGCGCTCAGTTTCTCCGGTACGTGAGATGCTAGAGCTTTCCATACAAGGTCTGTCGTGTAGGACATCGCTTCCCAGAAGGTAGAGGTCGGAGCTGGCCTTCTCGGGTTGAAGACAGTGCCCTCAGGAGCTATCACTTTGAGAGGCCTGAAGTAGCCTCCGTTAGGCATCGCATGAGGATCTGTTACGGCCATGTAGGTCTCCCTAACTCCCGATACAGTAGCTGGGTAGGATGAGTTTATTGAACCCTTAGCTTGCTCAGCACTTCCAGTGAAGTCCACTAGCATTTCATCATCCGTTATCTTAACTTTAACCTTAACGTAGAGAGGGTCATCAGTTATCCCGTCATCATCTATGTAATCTTCAGCTTCGAATTCTCCCTTAGGAAGTTCCTTCAGCTTCATCTTAGCGTACTTCTCACCGTCAGTTATTATCTTACCCATAGCCTCCTGAACGGCATCTAGTCCGTACTTCTCTATAAGTGAGATAACCCTCCTGGCAGCAACCTTGAGTGAAGCTGCTTGAGCTTCCATATCCCCGATCGTGAAGTCAGGTAGCCTGGAGTTGTACCTTATTATATCTATGACATCCCTGTTCGGTTTCCCCTCGATGAATAGCTTGACACAAGGGAACTGAGTCCCCTCCTGAAATATCTCAGTTGAGTCAGAAGTCCAGCTACCGAAGTGCATACCTCCTACTTCACTCCAATGCCCCTTGTTTATAGCGAACCCTAACAGCTTGTCCTTGTAGAATATAGGCATGGAGAGAGTGACGTCATTTAGGTGCGTTCCGGAGTGGTAGGGTACGTTGCTTATGAATATATCACCATCCCTTATGTCGCTCCCGAACTTCTCGAGCACCTCTCTAGCTACGAAGTCGAGAACTCCTGAGAAACCGGGTACTCCAGGCGCTAATGCTATAAGCTCCCCCTTACTATCAGCTAGAGCTACAGCGTAGTCCAAGACCTCGTATATAACGGGGCTTTTAGCGGTCCTTCCGAAAGCGTAGAACATCTCATCATTCGCTACAATAAGACCATTCTTTATTATCTCAAGGGTGAAAGGATCTACTCCCATGCAAACACCCCCTTACTTAACGAAAATGACTAAATTCCCATACTTATCGACATGGGCCTCCTGCCCTTCTAGTATTATCGCTGTAGAAGTCGTTCCCTCCACTATAGAGGGCCCTCTTATCGTTTTATCCCTAGGGAGCAGGTCTCTATCGTATATCTTCAGCTTAGAGAAGCTACCATTCAGGAAAACGTTCCTCTCCTCCTTAACAGCCTTATCTAAGGAGTTGTTCCTTTCAGGGACCTCAGTGAGCTTTATCTTCTTCACAAGTATGATCCCAGTGACGTGGAAGTTGACTATCTCGATGGGGCTCGAGTCGAGCCTGAAGCTGTACTCCCTGTCATGGCTAGAGTGGAACCTCTCCTTGAGCTCCTCCACCTCAGCATTGCCTATCTTCCCTCCCATGACGGGTACCCTAACGGTGTGCTCCTGACCGTAGTACCTCATGTCAGCGTACCTCTCTATCAGCACCTCAGCTGGGTTGAACCCCTCGGATGCGAAGACCTCCCTGACCTTCCTCTCGAGCTCCCCATATATCGAGTTCACTTTCGATGTAGCATCCGATAGGTCTAACCTGACTATGTAAGTGTACCTCAAGTCATGCTTTATATCGGTTAGAAGCATCCCCCATGCTGAGAATACCCCAGGTGGTATCACGGGTACTACTATCTTCTTGATCTCAAGTTCCTCAGCTATGAAAGGAGCGAACATAGGTCCAGAGCCGCCGTAAGCGATGAGGGTGAAGTCCCTAGGATCGTATCCCCTCTGGACAGATACTAGTCTTATCGCGTGAGCAGCGTTGTCATTAGCTAGCTTTATGATTCCCTCTGAAGCTTGCTCAAC
>JAVQRZ010000072.1:0-1440 GCA_033582115.1 Candidatus Korarchaeum sp.
AGGGAGGACCTGCCTGAGCTCATAGAGGTAGGAAAGCACGGGATCAGAGTGAGGAGAGGGCCTTTCTCAGGTTTACTTCTCCCACAGGTAGCTGTCGAGTACAAATGGGACTCTCGTGAGTTCCTAGATCACACCTGCATCAAAGCGGGGATGCGTCCGAGATGCTGGTTGGTTGATGGAACTGAGATTTACAGGTTCTCAGCAATAGTCTTCGCTGAAAGGAGCCCTAATGGAGAAGTCTTGAGGAAAGAGTTAGGTTAGGATGCTCAAAGCCTACATATCTCCCTTAGGGGTAGGTTATGGTCACGCCTCAAGGTGCGTTAACCTAGCTAGGAGGCTAGTGAGAGAGGGTTTTTCTGTATACTTCTCAGCTAAAGGTGATGCTTTTACGTACCTAAAAGGATCTCTTGATGAATTTCCTTTGTTTGGAGAGGGTAAGGAGATCATCTGGAAGCAGAGAGAGGACGGATCACCTGACTTCTGGGGAACGCTCAAGGAACCTAAGATATTAAAGGAGTTCATAGCACAGACCTTGGAGGAAAGGGATTACTTAGAGGCTGTATCTCCTGACGTAGTTATCTCCGACTCTAGGCTGCAGACCCTAGTGGCGTCTGAGTACCTCGGGCTCCCCAGTGTATCCATACTGAACCAACCTAAACTCCTACTCCACCCTTTGATCGTAAAGAAATCTACTTCCACAATTTCGAGGGGTTTATCTATAGCAAAGAAGTTAGAATCAGCGGTAAATTCCACTATAACTAGGTTCTGGGCTCTCTCACGAGCATCTTTAGTTGCCGATTTCCCCCCACCGTTCAGCATCTCCAAATACCAAACATCGAACCTTCCTAAGGCCCTGATGGATCGCTTGGTCTTTACTGGACCTCTATTAGAACCTGAGTGCAATGAAGTGAGGGAAGAACTCATTTTAGTGATGATCTCTGGCCCAGAGTACGAGAGGAGGCCCTTCGTGAGGGAGATAATAGCTCTCATGGAGAGGATCCCGGAGAAACTAAGGGAACTCGAGTTCATCGTATCGCTAGGAGAACCAGGTACCTTTAAGGTCGAGGAACTCTCGAGTAACGTCAGGATCTTCAGCTGGCTCCCAAACAAGTGGGAATTCATATCTAAAGCCAAAGTGGTAGTTTCCAGAGCAGGACATACTATAATCTCAGAGTCCCTCCTCTGTGGAAAACCGTTACTCTTAATCCCAGTTCCAGGACAGACGGAGAAAATGGAGAACGCGAGAATCGTTCAAGAGCTCGGTTTAGGGCTTTACATGGATAAGGATGATCTTAAGGAGAGATTCTTTGATTACTTGAAGATATTCCTGAATAACGATAGCTTCCACAAGAGGGCTAGGGAGTTCAGAGATAGGTTCTACGACTGGGATTTCATAGGAAGAGCTGTAGGTGCGATAGAAAGTGTTATTGTTTAGAGCCG
>JAVQRZ010000073.1:0-8539 GCA_033582115.1 Candidatus Korarchaeum sp.
GGAGGCTGCAACTAGGAGCCCCTTCAGAGAAGCTCTATCCCTACCTACACTGGGAAAGATACCCTGCCACCACCTATGGCCCTTCTGGAAGGCTATCCTCAAGATGAACGGATCGAAGGAGCTTTCGAGCTCTTTAGTAAATAGTGGTGAGACTGATCACTTAGGTATCGACTTAACTAAGTTGCTTAAACTCCTCTGACTTCCCCCTATAGCCCTGCTCCTGATACCCCTCAAGATCCTCGCTTGGTCTATACGCATAGGACAGGCTTCCTTGCACCTACCGCAGAGGAGGCAGGCGAAGGAGTGCTTCTCAGCTTCCTCCTTGCTCCCTGTGATGTACTCCCATATCACCCCTATTCCACCTGAGTAGACAGACTTCAGACCTCCCCAGTAACCGCCGACTAACCAGAAGATGGGGCATAGGTACTGGCAGGCGCCACATCTTAAGCACAATAGAGCCTCGCTGAGGAGAGGATCTCGAGAGCTCTCAACTCTACCATTATCTAGGAAGACCACGTGAAACTCTTCAGGACCTACCCCTCCTCTCTGAGGCCCTCTCACTATGTTCACGTAAGAGGAGACCTTGTAGCCGCTGTACCTAGTTATAATTTCCACTACCCTCCAAGCGTCCTCCATCGTGGGTACCACCTTCTCCATGCCTACTAAGACTATATGCTTCCTCGGTAGGGATGTGGAGAGCCTTACGTTAGACTCGTTCTCTATTATGAAGGCGAAACCATCGTCAGCAGCGAGGACATTAGCGCCGCTCATCCCAACATCAGCCTCGAAGTATTTCCTCCTCAAGAAACCCCTGACGAGAGCTACCATGCCCTCTATATCGTCCTTATCCACGTCAGTTCTCAAGAAACCCCTGAGGAACTCAGCTACCTTCTCCCTAGTTAGGTGAATCGACACGGTTATGAAGTGCATTGACTTAGGCCCTATGAACTGTACCAAAAACTCACCTAAATCGGTCTCGTAGACCTCCTTGCCTCTCTCTATTAGGCTCTCTCTCAACTTCACCTCCTCACTGACTATACTCTTCCCCTTCACCACTACCCTTCCGTTACCGACGATATCATTGACTATGCTCTTAGCCTCCTCCGGGGTCCTGGCTAAGTAAGCCACACCACCGTTTCTCTCAACGCTCTCCATAGCGATCTGAGTGAGCTCCTCCATTCTACTCAAGGAGATCTCCTTGGCTCTCCTCACGCTATCAGCTAGCTCCCTCAGGTAAGGGTACTTAGTGAAAACTCCCTTCCTGAGCTCCCAGTATGAGAGGTTAGCCCTATCGAGCGATAACCTAAGGAACTCATCCGAACTGGCTTCAACTAGTAACTTACTCACATCAGCTAGGTTCATAGTAAGACCTCCGCTAGATCCAGAACCCTGATACCGCTACCTCGAGACTCTCTCTCGAGATTGACCATGCATATAGGGCAGGAGACTATCACTTGCTTCGACCCAGTGGACCTCAGCTCCTCGAACCTCTTCCTAGCGATCTCAGAAGATAATCTCGGGAAGATGGACTCTATGGGCCCCCCGCAGCATCCAGTAAATTCTCTAGAGAATTCAGGCTCCCTCAGTCGAACACCAGCTTTCTCTAAGAGGTCCCTAGGCTGTTCAATCAAACCGTTCCACCTAGCGAAGTAACAAGGATCATGTATAGTAGCTTCTACTCCATCCTGAAACCCCGGTTTATAATCTCTCCCTATCAGCACTTCCGTGTAGTGAGCTACCTCTAAGTCGAGCCTATCGACGTACTCGCTTAAGAGGTACCTAAGCATGTAGGTACTGTGAGGGTCCACTGTTATCACCCTCTTTGCTCCGGCTTCGGAGAGCCTCTCAGCTATCCTCCTAGCTTGAAACTCGAAGAGGGAGTCCATCCCTAAATCATGGTAGAGGACACCGTTGTAAGGCTCCCTCCTGATGTAAGCGAAGTCAACACCTGAGCTCCTCAGAGCTAAAACTATCCTTCTCAGTACGCTGAAGTATCTCTCCCTCTCCTTCCTGGTGAGGGGTTTGATCAACCTAGTGACATCGAAACCTGATGAGAGCATGAACGTATTGAGCTTCATAGTGGTCTCTAAAAAGCTCAGTCCCATGGACTCAAGTCTCTTAAGGAGACCAGAGAATGCTTTTATCTGAGGGGCCATCTGATAGAGACAGCCTGTGTAGAGGACGGTCTCACCTCTCTCAGGGATCCCTAATCCCTTAGCCCATTCCCCGCAGCTCTCCTCATCAACACCCAGGGGGTTCCAGGTCCTCCTGGCGTTGATCTCCAGTAATCTCCTGAGAACCTCTAGATTCATACCGCTTTGGGATGGCTCAGTACTACATAAGCTTAACTTCTCATTGACATCGCATATATTAACTAATTTCATCTTTTTTAGGTATCTAGACGATCGTTCAGATATGCAAACCTTAATAATAGGTGAGTAGCTTTTCTTAAACGGTGGTAGTATGTCTGAGATCAAGCCTACCGTGACTGTTGATGCTAGGGGTCTGGCGTGCCCCGGCCCTCTGACGAACCTCATCAAGGCCTACAGGAAGGCCAACCCGGGTGACGTGATAGAAGTGCTAGCTACGGATCCAGGGTTCAAGTCCGACTTGGAGGCTTGGGCTAAGAGGACGGGTAATGAGATAGTAAGTGTTAGCGAGGAAGGAGGGACTATAAGGGCGTTGATAAGGATCTCCTCGAAGTGAGGGTCTGAGATGCCCAAGAAGCTGGTAGTAGTTGGAGGAGGGGACGGAGGAACTATACTAGCTAATAGGCTGGCTAGGAGGTTGAAGCGTGATGAACTGGAGATAGAGGTGATAGATAAGGAGGAGGCCCACTTTTACCAACCTGGCTTTCTCTTTGTAGCTTTCGGTGAGATGAGCAGGGAAATCATAAGCAAGCCCAAGAGGGGGCTCTACTCCGCTGGGGTGAGGTTCACTAAAGCTGAGGTGAGTAAGATAGAGCTGGGGGATAGGAAGTTAAAACTGAGCGATGGTGAGGAGAAACGCTACGATTACTTAGTGATATCGACGGGATCGGTCCTGAACTACGATGACATAAAAGGATTCAGAGAGGATGTAAATCATATATGGACTCTGGAGGATGCGGAGAAGCTTTACCAAACCCTCAAGAGCTTCAAAGGAGGGACTATCGTCATCGGAGTAGGAGGCCTGACTTATAAGTGTCCTGTAGCTCCTCTAGAGCTAGCTTTCCTCACGGAAGAGTTTCTCAGAGCTAAGGGATTAAGGGATAAGACTGAGATAAAGTTCGTTTCGCCTCTAGAAAGGCCTTACGGTCCTAGGCTCCTGAATAGAGTGATAGTCGAGAAGATGAAAGAGAGAAGGATAGAGCAAGTCAATTCCTTCACTGTAGACAGGATAGACCCTCAGAGTAAGGAAGTGCACTCCTTAGAGGGAGACTCGCTGAAGTACGATATGCTCATACTCTCCCCGCCTCACAGAGGGGCTGATGTCATCCTCAACTCGGGTATAGGTGACGACGAAGGTTGGGTTCCAGTAGATAAGCATTACCTGAAAGTGAAGGATTACGACGATGTTTTCGCGATAGGTGATGCTACTAACCTACCAGTACCTAAGACGGGAGTTATAGCCCACTTCGAAGCTTCTACAGTAGCTGATAACTTGTACTACGAGTTAAAAGGGATGGAGAAGAGAGCTATGTTCGACGGTCAGAGTTTCTGCGTGATAGAGATGGGGAAGGAGCAGGCATCAGCTCAAGTCTCAAATTACTACTACACCGAAGCCCCCGGATTGATACCCACGAGAGTACTTCACTTAGCGAAGCTCTCAATGAACACTGCGTACTGGACCTGCGTACTAGGTGGCTACATATGAGGTGATCTTTATGAGTGAGAGCAAGTTGAAGTATCTAGAGGAAGTTTTCTCTGATGAGAAGAACGTTGAGAAGTTGAAGGTTTTCTTAGATAAGATAGATAACCTAAACTACTTACTGGATAGGCTAGAGCTCTTCATAGGTTCCGGAATGGTGGACGAGCTGCTAGGGATCTTGTTCTCCCTCATGGCTTTGGAGAGAGCCTTCATGAAGGAGGAAATTATAGGGGAACTAGCTGAGCTCTCCGGAAGATTGACCTTCCTGATATCCCCTAGGTGCATGTCAGAATTGAGGGAAGCTCTCGACAGTGAGGAGAGACTCGGTTTACTGGGGCTGATCAGGAAGCTGAGAGATCCTGACGTTCAGAGAGGACTAGCTATAGTGATGGACCTCCTCAAGGTCATAGGTAGGTGCAATAAGGAGTGTCAAGCTAGGAGGGAGTGATCAAGAGAACCGAAGAGCTTCATCCAAGTCTCCTATTAAAACTGTAACATCCTCCAAACCTACTGATAACCTTATCATTTTTTCATCGACTCCGCTCCTCTCAACCAAGTCCTTCGGTAGGTTTGATGCTAACGAGACCTTGGGGATTATAGCTAAGGACCTGTAGGCGCCGAAGCTAGTCGCTGGCCTCACCTTCTTGAGGTTCATTAGGAACCTCGTAGGATCTCCTCTGATCCTGAAGGATACGACCCCTCCAAAGAGGTCGCCGAATAATTTCTTAGCTATGGGATGGTCCTTGTGAGCCTCAAGCCCAGGGTACATCACTTCATCCACCTTCTCATGCTCTTGCAACCACTTAGCTAAAACCATTGCGTTATCTGAGTGCTTTCTAACCCTCAGCTCTAGTGTGATCAGACCTCTTGTTATGAGAAAAGCCCTTAGGGGATCTATTATGGTCCCAAGTCTTCTCCTCCAATCCCAAAGATCAGAGAGCTCGTTTCCCGAGATAACGCCTCCGAAAACATCATTAGTCCCGGAGAGGTATTTCGTAGCGCTCTGAACGGAGTAGTCTGAGAAGAGAGATGGTTTAAGAAGCACAGGAGTTGCCAATGTGTTATCCACTACGAGTAAGGAGTTCGAGTCCTCACAGAAATCTCTTAGAGCTTCTAAATCAGGTACTCTGAGCAAGGGATTCGTTATAGACTCCGTGAAGACCAAGCTGTTAGGAGGTATGCTATCGCTCAGCTCATCGGTCCTTCTTATCTCGACATCGAGACCTACCCTCTTAAGTTCAAGAGCTAAGCCTACTGTAGCGGGGTAGGAGTCCAGGTTGACTATGATTTTCCTCATGTTATTTGCTAGTAAGAGAGTTGATATGGATGCCATGCCGCTGTTAAACGCTAAACAATCGCTAAAGCCATCTAACTGAGCGATCTCCCGTTCCAATTCCCTCACGGTAGGGTTCTCTTCCCTAGAGTACTTCAGCTCAAAACCTCTATCCGAGAGACTAGGCTCTCCAGATGGGAGAGGGCTCTGGAAAGTAGCTGTCATATATATAGGGACCTCTAAAGGCTTGAAGATTGACATAAATCGATCCTCAAAGATATCATTTAAAAGCTTAAATAATAAATGATTCCTATAGGAATATTATGTTGAGGGATCTCAGCAGCATCGCTAAGGAGAGGAGGTCGCTGGGGCTGAGTCAGAGGGAGCTAGCGAGGATGGCCGGAGTCAGCCAATCGCTAATATCGAAATTAGAGAGAGGTCAGTTGATCCCAAACTACGAGATCGCTTTGAGGATAATTAGGGCTCTAGAGATCGTTAGAGAGCGTAGAGGGGTCTCTAAGGTGAGGGAAGTGATGAATTACCCTGTGATAAGTGTCTCCCCTAAGGATAACTTAGGGAAAGCAATATCCTTGATGATAGAACACGGTATCTCTCAACTGCCTGTAATCTCAGGCGATAGGGTCCTTGGATCCCTAACGGAGGAGTCCTTGGTGAACAGGATAGGCTCTATCTCTATTGAGACCCTCGTTGAGGATATCATGGAGAGCCCCTTCCCGATACTACCTGCTGACGCATCCGTATCCTTAGCTAGGGAGATCCTCCACTCCTACCCAGCGGTCCTAATACAGGAGAACGGGGGGATAGTAGGTATAGTGACGAAGTCAGATATACTCAGGAACCTCGAGAGGGTCTGAGCTTGAGCAGGAAGAAGTAGGAGTAGATAGCAAAGGCTTCCGCTATTGAAAACGCTATATCGAGCGTTGGATAGTTTGAAAGCCATCTCGTTAAGAACCCCTCTACGAAAGCAGCGTATAGGAGCAGTAGTATGGAGAAAGCAGCTAAGTTTACTGACCTCATCATGGATTCCCTCGCGTGGGACCACCTCGCGCTCCCTCTAAGTAGCTCTCTGCAGACCCTCAGGGAGATGGAGGTGGTTATTAAGATGGAGGTGAGCTCAGGTACCCCGTGCGGTAGTATCAGAAGCGCGACCTTGAATGGATCGTAGAGGGAGGCAACCAACCCCACGAGGATACCGTTAGCGGTCAGCGTCAAGAAGGGCATGAAAGCGAGGGGAGCCATCCCCAGAGTAGCCAGTAATACTCTGAGGTTATTCAGAAATATTATACATGAGAGCATGAAGGGGTTCATCTCACTCGGCAAGAGGTCTCTACCGAGAAGTTCTCTCATCAAGCCCTCCAGCCACTCAGGTCTCAAGTAATAAGCTGAGAGGAGTGAGATAGAGAAGAGAAGTAAGGACGCGATGAAGTAGTTAACTGACCTCCTGAACTCCTCAGGGGCCTGTCTGAATATCGATCCAAGGTCTCCAATCCCTCCAGCTCCATGAGAGAAGAAGGCCCTTATTATCATAGCTCTCCTCACGAGTATCCTGCTGCATTCACCATCGCAAAACTCAGCTGCTCTCTCATATATCCTAGCGATCCCCTCCACTCCCAGCAGGCTGAACTGTAGGGACGGGTTACTGATGAAGTGGGTAACCCTATCTACTAAGCTCTCATCCTGGCTTCGGAGGACCTCGGATACGTAATCCCTCAGGGGAGATCTTGAGGGTTTTTCCTCAAACTGTCTAGAGGAGCTCTCTAGTTCGATGAGGACTGCCCTCACTATCCCTCCCTCAGTTCCTTAGAGAGGGGAGAGTTCCCCCCGGGTAGCTCTACCCTCACGAATTCCCTTGAGACTACAGCTGTACCTGCTAGGGCGTCGCCTATCCTCCTACCTCCCCTCAGGATCAGGATCGGTAGGTAGAGGATCAGCATATCCGAGAGCCTGAAGAGGTTCCTGATGAATGACTCCACTAGGGAGGGACCTCGCATACTGTTCAGAGAGATCACCCTGAGGTTGAGCAGTCTCTTGCCTACCGTAGTCGATGTGAGACCCTCTAGCAAGGTGAAGTAGAGCATGAGAACCAGCGGGATAGTAGAGAGGATCAGGATGGTCCCTATCAATCCTTCCAATGATATAGTGAAAGCTATCAGGAGGATCAAAGGGAGCTGAATTGCTAATATTATTAGGAGGTCGATTAAATGTGCTATTGCCCTCTCGGAGATTCTAGATGTCCTTAGAGCTGTTAGAGGGTCCTCCGGGCTTGAGACAGGTATCATGCTATCCTCACTAACATACTATGGTGGGAGCGGAAAGATAAAATAGGATGCTCCCTACCTAACTACGATGAGCGGAAGGGTGAAGATCGTCGTTTACTACACACCCGAGTGCCCTGCTGATGACTTCTTGAGGGAGTTGAAGGATGCCCTCTTAGAGGCGGAGTTACCTCACGAGATTGAGGAAGTCGTTCTAGCGAGTGATGAAGAAGCCGTTGGACACAAGGTACTAGGTGTACCTACTGTGAGGATAAACGGGGTGGATTTAGACCCCAACTTCGAGGATAAGGGGATCTACAGAGCTACGTGCACTAGGATATACAAGTGGGAGGGAAGGATCTACAGTTACCCACCCAAGGGGATGGTAGTAGAGGCCCTGAGGAGGTTAGGGCTCCTTAAGTGAGTGAGGAAATCACGATGATCCTAGAGCTAGAGGGGGAGATACTAAACTACTTAAGGACATCTGGGAAGCTTGTTGAAGCGTTCAAGTACCTAAAAGAAAACCCTAAGATCTTAGGTTTGCTTGATATGTCGAATATAGTCCTCGTTCATAGGCTCAAGTACAACGATCACGGTTTGACGCATGCCATGATGACCACTAGGAACTCCTTGAAGATACTCGATATCTTAGGCCCCGAGTTAGTGGTCACTGAGAGCTGGCGTGACTTCAACGACTCCAAGCTGATAGTGATGGTAGCTAGCTTCCTTCATGACATCGGGAATGCTGTCCACAGGGAGGAGCACGAGCTGCTTAGCGTCGCATTAGCTAAACCCTTCGTAGATGAGATCCTCCAGCAGTACTACGGGGACCCGATTAAGGAGGTAAAAGTAGCTAGTATGATCTTCGAAGCTATGATCTGCCACATGGGGAGGTTTCAACCCACTAGTATTGAAGCAGGCGTGGTAGCTACAGCTGATGGTTGCGATATGGAGAAGGAGAGGGCTAGGCTCCCCTTCCAACTCGGTCGCCACGATATACACAAGTTCTCAGCTCTCGCCGTGGAGGAGGTGAGGATAGGTAAGGGGGAGGAAAAACCCTTGAGAATCACAATAGGCATGAAGGACCCTAGCGGGACCTTTCAGATAGAGGAGATACTTCTGAAGAAAATAAGGGGAGATA
>JAVQRZ010000074.1:0-1318 GCA_033582115.1 Candidatus Korarchaeum sp.
TTCTCCTCCCATCCCTCTCCTCAACTACCTGTAATGCTGCATCGACTACTAAGTCAGCTAAATAGTCCTGAGCAACCCTCACAGATTTGCTACTCATCGCTATCTTAGCGACCTTCTTCAGGAGCTCCTTGTCCTTCCAGCCAACTCTGATAGCTATCTTGTCCAAGTACTCTATAGATCTCTCGGCTGCCTTCCTGTAGCCCGATATTATAACGGTCGGGTGGATTCCTAGATCGAGTAGATCCTCAGCTTTGGATAACAGCTCCCCAGCTAAGAGAACGACAGTAGTGGTTCCATCACCGGCTTCCTGCTCTTGGGACTTCGCTAGATCCACCATCATCTTGGCTGTTGGGTGCTCGACCTCTATCTCTTTCATTATCGTCGCTCCATCATGAGTTATTATCACATCTCCGAAGGGGTCTACTAGCATCTTCTGCATCCCCTTAGGGCTCAGTGAGGTCCTTATGGTATCAGCTATAGCTTTGGCCACTGTTATATTGAGCCTAAGGGCCTCTCTTCCCTTAGTTCTCGATGTCCCTTCCTTCAATATCAGGACAGGTATAGCTGCTCTCTCACTCACTTCAGCCATAACACACCACCTCTCAGCTAGGATTTCATGAGAACTACCAGTTGGTGTACCAAGTAACGGGTACTCCATGAGTTAAAAAAGATTATCTATCTGAGGAGCTCGTTAAGCCAACGGATCGCTCGAGAAGGGAGAGAAGAACGGTGAATGGATAAATGAAAAATAATGATATTTTGAAAATGTTTCCAATATGTCTCGTTTCTGCTATAAAAGATAGAGGGATAATTGATCTGACTGAAATTCAAGTGAACGGGATACCTCACATTATGAAGGGAGAGAACACCCTACTCATAGCACCTACAGGTTCAGGAAAGACTGAAGCAGCGGTATGGCCTATAATATCGAGGATATTCAGTAGTAACAGTAAAAACGGATTTCTTGCTCTTTATATAACACCACTTAGAGCTCTAAATCGTGATCTAGAGGATAGGGTGAAGTTTTGGGCATCTAAATGCGGTTTAGATGTCGGAGTGAGACATGGGGATACCCTGAAATCTGAAAGATTAAAGCAATCAGAGAGCCCGCCTCAAATCCTCATAACAACTCCTGAGACGCTCCAGATAATGTTATCCTCACCTAAGCTCTCGTTACACCTCTCGAATGTAAGGTACGTAGTAATAGACGAGGTCCACGAGCTTCTAGACGATAAGAGAGGGGTTCAGCTATCTCTAGCTCTGGAGAGGTTGAGGAGAGTTACTGGAAGAGACTTCCAAAGGGTTATGCTCTCAGCCT
>JAVQRZ010000075.1:0-2098 GCA_033582115.1 Candidatus Korarchaeum sp.
CTGAGGAGGTGATAGAGCCGGTTCCCTTCTTCGAGGAGCTGAGGAAGAGGGGAATAAGAGTCTTAGTTCAGAGGGAGTACTCCCTCTGAACTTTTAGAAGTTAAGCATAACTAACTGAGAACTCGCAGTGATCATCACCTGCTGCTTGGCAACTCACCTCAGTTACCTCCACGGGCACTCTGAAGATCCTAGTGAGAGCTCCTGTTAGAACTCCTTTTGTGAAGTAACAGGATGGCTCTTCGCTCCTCTCGCTAACAGTAGCTTCTAGGCCGTCCTTGAGCGTTAGCTTAAGTGTCCACTCACTCACCTCGAGCTGAGCTTTAGCCCAACCCGATGCTGCGAACATCTTCACCATCACGTACCTGATCACCTCAAGTGGGTCCTCTATACCAACTCTCCTAGCGATCTCGGAGTAAGTCTCAGCGAAGCCCTTACCCATCTCGTACCCTATCCTGAAGATCAAAGCGTAGCAGGCTTGCGGGCCTACCGTATTGATTAAGTTGGACCTCAGGGAAGCCCAAGCCTTATCGGTAAGTGTGAAGATCCTATCGCCGTATCCCATCGATGGAAAGTTCAGATCGTCTATCAGCAACCCTTCTACATCGCAAGCTTGATGCAACACCCTCCCTATACCCTTAATGGATGATAGCTTGCTCTCTAGATCATCTAAGGAGAGCCCCTCGGGTAAGTTGACCACTAAGTACACCCCACCCTTCCCGCTCTCAACGTAAGCTGAGATTTGATGAGTGCTCAGCTTCAAGTTACTTAATAGCTCAGCGATATCCCTTATCACACCTATCCTGTCCTCAGTGACCTCCAGAAGGAATGCTGCAAGCTTCCTCCCAGGAGCTATCGTGACCCTTGAGAGAGGGATTAGGAAGCTGATCGATTCACCACAATTCCCACCCATAGGACCTCCTAAGTAAGCAGTTATTCAAAACTTATAAGCTTTGAATACACTAAATCCGCTCGTCCACTGTCAGATTCGAGAGAGTATCATAAGGTTACTTCTAACTCGCACTGATCACTACCGGCTGCTTGACAACTAACCTCCTCTATCGAAACAGCCCTCTTGAGGATGCTCTCCATAACCCCCTTCCACATACCCTTAGTGAGGAAACAGGAAGGTTCTTCTCTCTTCACCTTCTGAAGAGCTTCTAGGTTATCCCTTATCCTCAGTGAGATTCTCCCTTGGAGCTCAGTAATCGAAGCTAAACCGTAACCCGAAGCTGTATAAAGAGGCACTGACACATAGCGGATCACCTCAAGAGGGTCCTCTATACCAACCATCCTCGCGATCCTCAGATGCGCCTCAGCGAAGCCCTTACCCATCTCGTACCCTATCCTGAAGATAACTGCATTGAAAGCCCCCTCACCTATAATCCTCGATAAGTTCTCAACTAACGCCTTAACACCAGCTTCGCTCACAGCGATACACCTGGAACCATCTCTAGTTAATGGAAAGAGCTCTGTGAATATAACTAGCCCTGGAACATCCGAATTCTTGCACATGACTTTTCCCAACCCTTCTATCTTGGATAGAGCTTCTCTAAGATCCTCTAATGATTTATCTCCTGCTCTCTCGACGACGAGCAGTAAAGCCCCTCTCCCCTGTTCGACACGCAGGACCCCGCTGATTATGTTGAACTTCCTCTCAGCTATCTCCTTAGAGATATCAGCGATTATTCCAACTCTATCTACTCTTATCTCTGTTTGAATGATTACTAGATCCTTCCCAGGTGCTACAGTGATCACTGGTAGCTTGAAACCGCTCGTCAGTGGAACTAAAGCATCTTGGCAATCTGTCACTTTAATCACCTCACTTATTTAATCATAACTCAGCTTTAAAGATAGCTGAGTAAATGATTATTTCGTAACATGTTAAGGAGAAGTTAAAATAACTCTAGTTTTTATAAAGATTAGTGAATATACTCTACTACTACGGGCCCCGGAAACAACCCTCTTGACCAGAGCCTCCTGATGAGTGCGTACCTGTCAGCGTCGCTGTCTATCACCTTATCCCTCAAGATAGCGACATAAGTACCCCTGAAGGGACCTCTAATCCTCTCCTTATTCTCCATAAGCCATAATTTAGCTC
>JAVQRZ010000076.1:0-11438 GCA_033582115.1 Candidatus Korarchaeum sp.
AACTCTTTAAAAAACCAATGTTACCTTTGAGGCTCAGAAAGAGCTCGAGGAGCTTAAGGAGTAGATCAGGAGGTACGAGGAGTTGTCTCAAGGAACTAGAGGGGATAGTAGTTAAGATAAAGGGGTTAGTTAGTGGATCTCAAAATATTTCACTTCTACAACGATTATTATCAACTTACTAGCTTTAGCGGACTGGCCACCCGATGGGTTTGAGGTTTTCTTGAGTTAAAAATCATAAAAATCGTATAATGTTTTCATTTATGAAGTAATGTGATTAGAGAACGTATTTCAATATTCTTAAGGTAGAACATCGAGTTATCGAACCGATAAGTAGGTGATCGCTTAATTAACGCATCAAGTTTAAATAGTGTAATATCCTCTGGAGGTCAAACATAGTGAGGAGGTCCTTGTAATGAAAAAATTGTCGGTAGTCATAATCTCGCTCCTGCTCTTATTACCTTATGCTATCAATCTGAAAGCAGCACCAACCCCTCTCCCGATAATTGTGAGTGAGTACGTAAACGCTACGATCTCAACAGAGGGCTTCGGTTACCTCTGCGGCCCTTGGAACGTGAGCGGTCGCATAGTGGTGCTTAACAACAAAAGCGGGGAGACTGTATCTGATATATGGATCCCGATATACAAGCCAGCAGGCTTGACTATAAGCGTCCTCTCAACGCCTAGCTACGCTAATGTTATAAGAGGATCCCCACCTAGCTACGTTCAAGCTGATAACCCTTCAGCCCCTCCTGGGTCTGAACTGGAGTTCTGGCACGTAACTCAATTGAGGAATGGTGATAACGTAACCCTAGGGTACACTTACGTTGGGACGGGATGCCCCGGCTTAAGAGTCGAGGAGAGATACGATCCAGTTAAGATAGTGAACGGTGTCAGCTCGATAGTTAATGTTAAGTTGAACATAACGAACAACTTCGGCTTTAACTTAGATGTCAAGGTGAAGAAAGTGCTACCAGCTGACAACGGTGATGAGGGGTGGCAGAACGCATCTAATAACCCCATCTTCTCCGGGACCCCTAACGCTAACGTGGGTAGTGTAAGTTACTCTGCTAGCGGTAAGGAGTTCTACTGGACTAGAGATGGTAGCTGGCCCGATGGTTGGTTCACTCTAGCTGCTGGGGCTAGTGGCAACTCGACCTTCCAGATAAAGGGGACTCCCGACCTGAGCGAGGTAGGTGGCTATACGCAGAAGATAACGTTGGGTGTTGTCTACATCTACCTCAGGGCTGAGCGCACCTTCACAGGTCTAGCTATAGGCAAGGTCTTCGCTATAAGCGATGCAGCTATTGACGTAAAGAAGGAGCAGAGCGTGACGAGCCCCAATACTTGGATGGAGACCCTAGTCTTCTACGATACCAGCGCCGTGTTCAGGTACGATCTGTTCAACACCACGGTGTGGGCTACCAGAGGCGAGACCCCTGATTCCAACCTAATAGCCGGTTCTAGGAACACGCAGCAGTTTTTCAACATAACTCAACTTGAGCCGGGAGGTAGCTACACTTACGGACCCTTCTCCTTCACTTACAACGGGATACCCAAGGTCTGGGGGTTAGCTAAGTTCAGGATAACGAACGATGATGATGAGGGGTGGTGGAGTTACTACAACCTCACGGTAGCGGGACCCGATCCCCACAAGAGCAGGTACCAAGTGCACGAGGAGATATGGGCCGTCAGAGGCTATCTAGTTAAGGCTAAGAAGGAGGTGGTCTCTGAATCGACAGCTGGATGTTACGTTATAGGTATAAGCTTACAGAACATAGGTGAGTGGGCGGCCCCTTACGTGGAGTTCTACGACGTGGTGCCCCTGGGCTTCAACCCGAATCCCAGCGGTACTGAGGGCGGAATGGTGTTCAGGCCGTTGAGCATGCTAGCCTTGGACGCTGACCCGAATAGCCCACCTGACTACAGCTTGATCACGAGCCCCTCAGGATACACCAAGGGTTACGTCTGGAAGGCCTACCCGATACCGGCTCCTCAGAGCGGCTTCACAGTGTACTTCGAGCGACCGGGGGTTTGGAAGACAGTAGAGCTAGTTTACAGAGATGGTCACAGGGAGCAACTGAATGTGATGTACGATGGAGGTATGCGTTGCGTTCAAATAGGCGAAGGTGATTGCTACATAGAGGGGGAGAACTTCCTATCGTATGAAGATTGGTTCTACGTTCACTACATAGACCCCAACCTAACGACCGGAGGAGGGGGATGGGTAGTCATAACAGCATCAGGTAGCTATGAGAACCTAAACATGGGTATCTACAACCCTGTTTTCGTCAAGTACAGGGTCTGCGGCACCGGGGTTTACAACGCCACGAACCTTTTCATAGTGGGCGTTGATCCGAGGAACACGCTCGACGCTATAGCTGTTAGGTTCCCGAACTCTTCGCTCAGCTTCGGAACTTCGACGCTCGAGCCCCTGATGGCAGCAGTATCCTTAATATTAGTAGGAGCTATCGTCTTAGTGAGGAAGAGGAAGCATGGCTAAGAGCTTACTCCCCCTCTTCTTATTTCTACTACTAGCTTTTTTCCCTTCCTCAGCTCAAGACGTGCCTATAACTTACAGAGATATTGAAGTGAGGATCGTGCTAAGAGAGGATAGCTCAGCTATCGTAAGCTACGAATTCACATTGGAGAACAGGGCTAGCGTACCAGTGGTCCCGGGTTACGGGTACTTCAATATGAGCAGCGGTAGGATAATTGACGCTAGGGCTGAGGTGATGGAGAAGAGAGCTGAAGTAATCTTCGAGGACAAGTACGCTCGCTACTCGATATGGGAAGTGATAAAGCCCGGAGGAAGCATTAAAGTCAAGCTGAATTTCACGGTCTCGGGCTTCCTGAGCAAGGGGGTACTCTTCGATGAGTTCGATGCGACATTAGGTCCCTTCTCATATCCGATCGAGAGGGGAAGCTTAGAGGTTATCCCGGAGAGCGGTTTACACTTAGTGTACCTTCAGAAGGGGGAGCTCAACTCACTGGAGCCAGGAGAGAGCGTTAGAGTTAGGGGTGAGGTATCGAGATTACCCTTACCGATGCTCCCCTTCAGCTGGTATCCCATCCTCTGGGGTACCGTGATACTCTCCCTAGCCCTCGCGTTATCCCTGAGCATGAAGGAGAGATGTTTAATTGAGGGCTAGTTTAATACCCCTCGCCCTCCTGCTTCTACTGATCCTACTGAGGGTATCGGCGCAGGTACCAGGAGGCGTGAAGTTAGATAGGAACCTGCTCTCCCCGGGCGAGCCTCTGAGGGTTGAGATATCGGGAGCTTGTAACGTGACGCTATCAGGCTCTAACGTAACTAAACCCCTCTTCTCAGGCTATAATGACAGTATCTCACTTGAAGTGGATACGTCAGGCCTCCCCTTGGGTCACTACGAGGTGATCAATAACTGCAGCGGTGAGGTGTCGAAGGCTAGCTTCACCTTAGACGAGCTCTCGATAGGGGTGAGCTCCCCCTCACCTAACCTGATAGAAGTTAGGGTTTACTCGAAGCTCTCAGGAGATCAGGTTAAAGCTTCCATCAGGATAAATGGCTCAACTTACGAAGGACCTTTCAGAACGCTTCCAGGGCTTCTCATGATAGAAGCTAACTACTCAGGGCTGAAAGCTCTCAAATTAGTGGAGATTCCCGAAATAACAGTTAGAGATTACTACTCACCTCTAGATAGCGTAGAGCTGATCATAGGATCTAAGGAGAGACCTAAGCTCAAGCTGATTTCTCCTCTCAACGCGAGCGAGGAGGTCGAGGTGGAGAGATTGAACTCAACTCACTGGATCGCCTCTCTTGAAATGCAGCGATCAATAGCTCTCGGTTCTTATGAGGCTTTGGTCTCCGTTGGGAACTTGAGCTTCTCTAGGATCTTCCAAGTGACTTACTTTTACGCTAACTACTCCTACGACGGTAGGACCCTCAGGTTGAGTCTGAGGGACGCTGTGACCGGGGAACCAGCTAGGGGAACTCTGGAGCTGAGGTCGTGCTTCTGGAACAGGAGCCTCGAGTTCGAGGGTGACCTAATTACTGAAGCCGGAGGGCCCTTGAAACTGTCATTCGAAGACGAGAGAGGCCTCAGGTTCGAGACCACCGTGGCTGGGATCTCCTCAGAGAGGACCCTCTACTTCCCGAGCGATGAGGTCAGGCTGTGCGCAGCCGGGGGTAGCTTCGTGATCAGATCCCCCAGCGGTAGGGTCCTGCTGGAGGGCAGCGTCGAGAAGATGGAATCCATCAGCTACACATTAATAGAGGGCGTAGAGCTCGGAACCTACTCACTGGAGCTTGGGAATTCATCTTGGAGCTTTAATGTGGATAGCTACTCGATAAACGCTAGCTTCAATGACGGTTTCGTGGAAGGGAGCATCAGTTATTTCATAGTCCCGCCAACCAGCGTGACTTACACGCTTTTACCTTCTAACGTCACCGAAGAAGCTTTCGTGAGAGACGGGAACTTCAGCATAGAGGTGCCTGATGATCAGAGGGCTATCTTACTGGAGTGCGGTAACGCTAGGATCGAACTCGAGAGATGCTCCTCATCCCTCGAGTTGGCTGGAGTTAAGCTTGAAGTGAGTAACGCTTGCTTAACAGCTGAGGAGAGGGATGGGGGAATAGGGGTGACTTTGAGCTCCTTCCAGGGCTTCTCAGCACCCTTAGAAGTCATGGTTCCCAAGGGGAAGGAGCCCTTAATTTTATCAGATGAGGGCATGCCGATCAGATTGAGGGGTGAGAAGCTTGAGAATCACTGGAAGTTCCTCCTTCAGGATGGATCAACCTCAGACCCCGATGGCAGAGCTAACGGATTGATAAAGTTCTTTCTAGTTCTCAAGGAGGATGAATCTTCCAAGACCAAGGCGAAAACTGAGCAAAAGGTTCCTAAGATCAAGGGAGCTGAACTTAAGTTCATCAAGGAGATAACAGCTGAAGGATCAGGGAAGAAGTGGAAGGTGAGGATATACGAAGCTAACTGGTCTTCGACAAGTCTGCAAGGTCTAAAACACCTGAAGAGACCTAAGGCACTGGTGGAGGAGAAACAAATAGGGGATTCAACCACTGTAAAGTTTAGTTATGAACTGATAAGAGAAGGGATGATCCTGGTGAGCGTAGACGGTAAGGAGAAGGGTTGGATCAGGGTCTCAGTGAAGTTGCCTAGAGGGGCTGTGGTCAGCGAGGTGCTGACCTGGGATGAGAACGGCACCAGGGCTTTAGACCTCTGGTACCAGGAGGGGGATGAGTTGGTGTTCTCGATGACCCCAATAGGTACTACTACGTGCTTTACGGCGTGCCTCCTTGGTGGGATCCCGATGGTATCAGCAGGGGTTACGATTGGCACTACAGGGTCCCGATCCAGGTGCCGCCCACAGCGGCTCAACACACGATTTACTTAGACGTGGACTTCAGTTACCTCCTCAGCTTGCTCAACGTGAGCGGTACCTTCGATCCCAACTCAGTTAGAGTGGTTGACGACCAGGGTAGTTTAGTACCCAGGCAGGAGTTCGTGCCCTCAGGCCCCTCGAGAGGGAGGGTGAAGTTCATCCTGCATAAGAATGTAGTTGAGCCGACTAACTTCTACATATACTTCGACATAGCCGAGAATGGCGCTAAGCCCTACCTGAGTACTTTGAACGCGGGACTCGACTCAGGTACGCTGAGCTACTGGACTTACGGGAGGAACCCATCGACTATAAGCTCCATAATACAAGCGAGTCCTCCCGGCCCATACACGGTCTACGACCCCTACGGTAGTCCGAACTATGTGACTGACAATACAGCTCCTGTCTTCGGGCCTTACTCACTCGCGCTGGGCTACAGGACCTCTAGTGGAAGTGAGGATTCGACCACGACTGGTGAGGACACCTGGGCTTATTACGAGTTCACCGTGCCTAGCGATGGAGGTACACTGGAGTTCTGGTACAGAGTACACTCCTGGGACTCAGCCAACTACGATTACTTCACCGCGACCCTCCGAGACACCTCGGGCAACGTAGTAGCTACCGTGGTACCTAACTACAACCCAAACCCCGGAAGTCAGTACGGAACCTACAGGGATTCAGGGTGGTTATACGCATCTTACGACCTCTCAAGTTACGCAGGCCTGACTTTGAGGGCTCACTTCCTAGTTCACACGTATTCTGACGCTTTCTACAAGACCTGGGTCTACGTTGACAACCTGACCTGGGGCAAGGTGGATCTAACCGGTTATCTGAACCGCCGTATGGTCGAGGGATTCGGGGTGAACGTGACCTCACCCAAGGGCATGCTCTCCTACGGCCCCGTCAGGGTGGAGGCCAGAGTGGACGCTAGACCCTCGAGCGCGAGAGCTAGGATATACGATCCCCAAGGGAACTTGGTGACGACAGCCCAGCTCTACGATGATGGGACTAATGGTGATGCAGTAGCTAATGATGGTATCTATACTAACGCTAACGCTTACTCCCTCACGCCCAGTTCACCACGCGGTAAGTGGAGGGTCGTGGTTCTCGCTAACGACTCCTCGACGTCCACCTACTCCCCGGCGTACAGAGGGCTCATACACATTCCGGGAAGGACCTATGAGGTCAATTACACGAACTTCTTCAATGTGGATGAGTCGATCTTCTTCTTCGGACCTTTGAAGGGGGAATTGTTCGAGGATAGGTTTCCGTTAGCCTCTAAAGGTCATGAGGATAGATCCCTCCCTGGCGTCTACGTTTACGCCTTCAGAGATGATGGTGACGGCAATCTCGACCCTTTGAATGACGTCCTGACTACTTGGGGCAGAAGTAGAGCGGACGGGAGCTATGAGCTATCTCTGATGCCCGGGAGGTACCTCCTAGTGGTGAACTCAAGGGCCTTAATGCCTGAGAGCCTCAATCCAGGCCGATCCCTCGAGGAGACCTGGGCTGAGCAGACTTATCAGGTTGAGTGGAACGGTAGCGCTTACGTCGGCACTGGGAAGTTCGGTGGACTGAATCCTAGCGTGAGTGATTCCTGCCCTCTGGAGGTTGTGTTCCAAGATGACTTCGAGACCTGGTCAGGATGGATCAGCTACGGGGTTGGCGGTGTGAGACAATCGAACCTGGAGTTCTACAACGGTAGCTACAGCCTTCAGAAGCACACGGGAAACGATCCGAATGGAGGCTACAAGTCACTAGGAAAAATTATAGGAAGAGGTTACTTACTTCAGGGTTACGCCTTCAGGCCAACTCCTATCGGACCGAGATCTCGTGTTGCCGTATCTCTAGTGGATGGAAGCTACAACGGTTACGGTTTCATAGTGGATCATAGGGCTAACACCGTGAGCATCGTCAGGAGGACGGGTGGAGCCTATGTCGCGATATCTCAAGTGAGCTACAATCCACCCGATGCCACTTGGTACTTCTGGAGGCTCATCCTACTGGCGAACAACACCATAATCCTTAGGCTATATGACGCCGAGGGCAGCTCACTGGTCCAGGTGAGGGCGACCGATACTACTTACAGTAGCTTCGATAGAGTGCTGGTGCAAGGGGATGCGACCTACTACCTCGATACCCTCGTCCTTTGGAGGCTCCCTACCCGCTGCGAACACGTAGCTAAGGTCAACACAGGTAACTACTTGGGTGAGAGCATGGACTTCGGGTTCAGTTACGAAGTCATAGTCAATACGAGGGACTTCGACGATGCTCCTACCGAGCTCAGGTTCGCTCAGGGCTCTTTCAGACAGTTTATAGTGAACTCAAACGCTATAACTGGAATACAGACGAGCTACTTCAGGGTACCCGAGACCGACAGTGGGTACATTAAGCAGGACACACCGCGAGGGACCATAGACGTCTGGAGGATCAAGTTAAGCTCAAGCCTACCTCAAGTAACCGATTCAGTGAACTTGACCGCTAGGACTCAACCGGGAAGAAGAAGCCTCATCGAGGGCAGCTACGTGGGTTGCGACAGATACAGAATACCTGACTTCGAGACCCCGAGAGTCGAGATCGATGGGAGCGGCTACACGGTGTTCAACTTGAGCGCTAGGTACGCTCAACTCGAGGGCTTCAGCGTTTACGCGACGCCTTACGCGGTAGTGGCTTTGGGGAGTGATAACCGCTACTTGATAAGGGAGAACTTCGTAGGGACTTACGCCAACGGCAAGGAAGCGTTCAAGGTATTCTTCGGGATATCGATAGGTAAGCAAGGCCCTCCCGTAATTTACAAGAACCTATCGGCTGTTATCAAGCACAATATAATAGCAAGAGCTCTCCATTACGGTATAGTCGTGAACAGTGGTAACTTAGCTAACGTAACTATAGAGGAGAACTGGGTGAGGGGATGCGGGACCGAATACAGCGTGGGTGATGGAATAAGTCTTCAAACTAACGGGAACTTGTTGCTGCATAACCTGATCGAAGGGAACGGTAATAACGGAGATACTTCGGTGATAGATGGTGGCGCTGGGATAGAGCTGATGGTACAAGTTAAGGAGCAGAGTAGCGGTATGAACAGGTTGCTTTACAACAGCATACTGAACAACCTGAGGTGGGGCGTGAGCGCGCTCTCGACCTACACTAAGGCTAATCTCACGGGTAACGTGATAAGTAGGAACGGGATAGGTGTCGTAGTGGCAGAGACATCTGTGGTCAGCATGACGAGGAATTGTATCTACAACAACTCCAGGGTCGGGATAGATCTCGACGCCTCCGGGAACCCTAACGGGGATGACGTGACCCTCAACGACGGTCTCCTCAACGGCTCAGAGCCCAATAAGGGGATCGATTACCCTGTGATAACATCAGCTCTCTTGCTTGATGATCAACTCCAAGTGGAGGGTTTCATAGGTGATGAGAGCTTGGGCGGCTCCCCGAGATTCGCGGGAGCCACTGTTGAGGTGTACTTAGTTAGGAACTCGACTAAGGGGGACAATTTGATCGGGAACAACCTCTCGCTAAAGGGGGAGCTCCCCAGGAGCTACGGTGAGGGTTGGACCTACCTGGGTAGGCTCATCGCTGACTCGAATGGAAAGTTCAGCGGAACGCTGGATGTCTCAGATAAGGGTGTGGATCCTAACTCCCTGATAACCGGGACCTCCACGCTCAACGGGACTTCTGAATTCGGTCCCAATGCTCCTGTCAATCATGAAAGGAAACTATCGGCCTCATTGAGGGTTGATGGGATGGAAGCAATCATAAACGTCACAGCTCACGACCACGATCAGCGTAACGCCTTGGTCTATTGGAGGAAGCCTGGGAACATAGTCGTGACATCTATGGGCGGTGATTACGACCATTGGGGGACGATAGGCGACGTTTACTGGTGGGGATTCAATCGGATAGGTGCCGGAGAGACCAAGCGGGTTCTACTGACCTTCTCCTCTTCGGGTGAGTACAGTCTACTCGATGCGTTCATGCTGGGACTGGACCCACCGAGCTCTCTTAACATCGAGTTCAGGGAGTTCTCAACGATTACCTTCTACCCGAACGGCAGCTACAAGGTCAGCAGGCTCTGGGGCTTCTTAACATTGAACAACACATCACCTGACCCATTATCCAGCGTGGAGCTTCACTTAGATGCCCCAGGCTACACCTTCTACTTAGATTATCCAACTCCCTCCGAGGAGCCAGATGAGCTACCCCTCAACTACTCCCACCTAGCTCCCCTCAGTTACGTCAGGTGGAGGTATGAGGCCCCTACCTCAGAGGCCATGGTACCGCTGGAGGTCAGGGAGAGGAACCTGAGTTGCGGCGTTGAGGTCACCCTGATCGCTAGGGATGAAGTGAATGACATCAGAATTAGGAAACTGGGTGAGATTTGGGAGATAGGAGACATGAGGAAAGGGGAGAGCAGGAGTAGAAGGTTCTCCGTGAGCGGGTGCGTGTCTGAAGTGGCTAGTGTTGAGTTTAGATATGCTAACGCCTCGCTAATAACTAAGTTGAGGAACCTGAAGGGCGTGTCTAACGCTGAGGTGAGCGTTTACAAGGAGCTAGTCGGTAACACAGCCAGAACTAAAGCTACCTTCAGAAACGGAGCCTCCGAATTCGTTTACAACCTGACCGGGATCTGCATAATGAGATCCCCCGGGGGAGCGATCCTTTACTGCGAGTCACCTAACGTCATACTGAGGCCCGGAGAAGTCTATGAAACATCTTATTTCAGCGAGGTAGTAGATAGAATCCCTTTTTATTATGTTAATGCTAGCTTCACGGTAGTGCCGAGCGTAGCAGGTTCGACAGTGCCCCTCCAATCATTAGCCTCAGGGCTGCACTTAGCCACGGCCTCACTCCCGGAGACCGTTTGTTGTATTGTAACATCTCCAGCAGTGACTCAGACGGAGATAGCGAGGCCTACTGAACCAACTGCTCCTACAACACCACTTACAGCGACGCAAACAGCTCCGACTATGCGTACCGAAGCTCAGACCACAGCAACAACCACCACAGTGCCCACTACGGCGGTTCCCACCACAACATCTCCGATAGCGAAGCCGCCGATACCGCCGATCAACATAACTATACCTCCTGAGGTGAGGAGGCTCCCCCTACCCTTCGCTATGTCTATCAGCTTACCCCTACTGATAACTCTCCTCCTGTTTAGGAGGAGGACGAACTTGATCGTTGTGGATTACAGGACGCTGAAGATACTACACGAGGCAGGAAGGTTACAGGACTTAGCGAGGCTCTTCAGGGTGGCTATAACGGATTTAACCCTGTTGAGATCTTTTGGTGACGAGGAGCTCTTGAGGGCGATAGTGAGCTTAGGTCCTAATATCCACACTGTGGAGAGCAGAGATTTAGATCTCCTCTTGAGGATAACTCCCTCTAGTTTAGATTTAGACACGCTCCTCGCTAAGTGGTTGGCGAGGAGGTTGAATGCGGATTTCCTGCCTGAAATGTTACTAGGGAGGTGATATCTTGTCCTATATGGAGGTCTTCAGGGAAGCCTGCGAGTCCTTAGGTGAGGGTTACTTCGAGCTCGTGAGGAGTTTACTGTCCCCTCACCTAGGAGAGGATCCTTTCGCTAGGATATTCGATGATCCAAGCGCTTTCCTCAGATCCCTGAGGGTAGCGTTGGGTAGCGAGGCCGATAACTTTCTAGTCGCTCTGGCGACCACGCTTAAGCAGAGGGGAGTTGATGTGAACGCTAGGTCTCTAGAGAGGATGCTGGAGAGTGGAGATAGGGCGAGAGTGAGAATTCTCTTTGAGAGCATCTCGAACGTAACTCCCCTCGAGATCAACTACAGGGAGCTTTTACTCAAGCAGTTAAGCGAACTCTCAGTGAGCAGGAGGAGAAGAGTTGTCATGAGCTCGCTATTGGTAGGTGCAATAGCCTTCTTCCTTGTATACCTGATCTCATTAATTATCAAGGATTATGTAGCTCAGGAGACCCTGAGCAGCATTTTAACAGTTGGGTTGATCGTCTCAACTGCTTTAGCGGTTGAGAACTACCTGATAAACCTTCCGAGCGCCCCTAAGGCGCAAATACTGGTTAG
>JAVQRZ010000077.1:0-1429 GCA_033582115.1 Candidatus Korarchaeum sp.
CTCTGACCTAGACATCATAGAGGATCACCTCAGAGCGAGCCTCCCATTGAAACCATCTTTGACTCTAAGACCCTCATGAATGTCCTCCTCAGCTCCTCCACATCATTTACCGCCCCTCCTCTAGCTTCAACGTACTCCTTCACAGCTACTAGAGGAGGTACGTACGGGAACTTCTCCTGCCTAGCGAACCAAGCGAG
Organism: Candidatus Korarchaeum sp.; assembly: GCA_033582115.1. Taxonomy (GTDB): domain Archaea; phylum Korarchaeota; class Korarchaeia; order Korarchaeales; family Korarchaeaceae; genus Korarchaeum. Next base: position 198 of record JAVQRZ010000077.1, read on the forward strand.
CGAGACCTCTCCCTTGTTCTCCTCTAGGTATCTAGAGATAAGTTCAGCAACTGATACAGAGGGCCTAACCTCAGGTTGAAACTGAGGTTGAGACTGAGGTTCCTCCTTCTCCTCTTTCTTCCTACGGAACATATCTCCCCCACCTCACTCACAAACCTAATTCAGCTAAAAAATCATCAACATAGTGGGAGCGAACTTGAGTGATTAGAAGGTTCACCCTCACGTCAGGGTACTCGAAAGTAGGCCTGACCCCCATGAATACAGTCGGTATCCTGTACCTCCTGCTCAAGATGTCAGTAGCTTCCCTCATCTGATCCACTCTCAGATCTACGGACTTACCCTCAAAGTATATTATAGCCCCCTTAGCTTCAGTGAGATCACACTTAGCGTAATCGTCCTGCAGAGCATCATCGAAGGCTTGGAATATGTACTGCCCTCTGCCTACCCCTATGAAGCCAAGCCCTGATTGATATGATATCCTAGAGAAGTTGCTTAAGTCGACGTTAACGTAACCTGGGCCCGTCTCAGTACTCTGCATCTTAACTAAAGCGTAGATGCCCCTTTCTATCTTCCTGTTCACGAGTGAGAAAGCATAGTTGAGGTCGACAGATCTAGCCTTTTCCATAGCTAGATCATTAGCATTGACTATCGTCACATCAGAGGTCTCTAGGGTCTCCTTAAATGAGAACTGAGCGTTCCTCCTCCTCTCCTCACCTTCCTCCCTCATAGGCAGCGTAACCACGGAGATCTTTATGGCATCCCTGTGTCTCAATCCTATCTCCCTCATCAGGACCGGAAGGCCTCCTGATCCGGTGCCTCCTCCCATTCCTGCGACACCTATCACTATATCTACTCTCTCGTCCAAAGCCCTGAGTACGTTCTCTATATCTTCCTCCATAGCTTCCCTGCCTATGTCAGGTATGCCTTGGGCTCCCCTACCCTTGTGAGTGTACCTACCTATCAATACCTTCTCATCAGCTTCCGTCTTCCTAAGAACAGCTGAATCAGTGTTGACAGCTATGGTCTTGACGTTCTTAGGGAACTTCCTATAGAAAGCACTTATTATGTTATTACCGCACCCACCTATACCTAAGATGTTTATCCTAGCCTCAGTTACCCTCTCAACATCCTCAAGACCTCTATCAACACCCCTCCTCCTCACCGCCATCTCAACATCACTCCCTCAGCAACTCCTTAACATCCCCTATCATATCCTTCACGAACGGGGAATC